>CAYPLZ010000016.1:0-9989 GCA_964411855.1 uncultured Candidatus Saccharibacteria bacterium | reverse complement strand
GTTTTGGGCAATTTGTCTAATTGGTTCTTCTAATGATCTTCTTAAAATATCAATTCCGATTGCTTCATCATCATATTCTACTTTTACTTTATCAAGGAATTTAATTGATCGTAAGAGCGCAACTCCCCCACCTGGAACGATTCCTTCTTCAACTGCAGAGCGAGTAGCTTCTAGAGCATCTTCTGTTTTATCTTGTAGTGCTTTTTGTTCTACTTCTGTAGCAGCACCAACTTTAATAACTCCAACTCCTCCAGATAACTTAGCTAATCTTTCTCTTAGATTTTCTTTTTGGAAGTCAGAATCAGCTCTTTCAATAGCTTGTTTAATTTGTTTAACTCTCTTATCAATTTCTTTTTCTTTTCCTTTTCCTTCAATAATAGTAGTGTGCTCTTTTGTAGCAACTACTTTTCCTGCTTGTCCTAATTGTTCCATTGTAACATTTTGAAGGTCTAATCCTAATTCTTCAGAGATGTATTGACCTCCTGTTACAACAGCAATATCTTGAAGCATCTCTTTTTGTTTGTCTCCAAAACCAGGAGCTTCAACTGCAAGAGTTTTAAATGTTCCTTTTAATTTATTAACTACTAATGTAGCAAGTGCTTCTCCTTCTACTCCGTCTGCAATAATTACTAGTTCATTTTTTCCGCTTTGAGATAGATTCTCAAGTACTGGAAGGATATCATCCATTGAAGAAATCTTTTCATCTGTAATTAGAATATAAGGATCTTCAAAAGATGCTTCCATTCTTTCACTATCAGTTACCATGTATGGAGAAAGGAATCCATTATCAAACTGGAGTCCTTTTACAACATCTTTGTCAAAACCAAAAGCTTTTGACTCTTCTACTGTAATTACTCCATCTTGCCCTACTTCTTTCATTACATCAGCAATAAGATTACCAATCTCTTCATCCTCTGCTGAAATTGTTGCTACTTGAGCCATCTCTTCTCTTTTATCTACATCTTTTGCAACTCTTTTTAATACATCAACAACCTTATCTACTCCTTTTTCAATTCCTCTACGTAATGCTACAGGGTTAGCTCCAGCTGCAACATTTTTAAGTCCTTCAGAAATTATTGATTGTGCAAGAACAACAGCAGTTGTTGTTCCATCACCTGCTGTATCATTTGCTTTTTCAGCAACTTCTTTTACTACTTCAGCTCCAATATTTTCAATCTTGTTTGGTAGTTCTATTTCTTTTGCAATACTAACACCATCGTTAGTAATAGTAGGAGATCCAAATCCTTTATCTAGAATTACATTTCTTCCTTTCGGACCAAGAGTAACTTTCACAGCATCGGCTAACTTGTCTACACCTTTTTTAAGTTTTTTTCTTGCTTCTTCGTCAAATTCTAGTTGTTTAGCCATAATTAATATCTAAAATTAATCCTCGATAGTTGCGAAGATGTAATCTTCTTTAGCTACGAGGTAAGTTTTTTTACCAACCTTTATTTCATTTGGACCATGTTTAGTAAATAATACTTTGTCGCCTTTTTTTACTTTTGGAGGGATAACATCTCCATCTTCTGTGCGCTTGCCTGGTCCCACAGCAATAACTTTACCTTTTTCAGGTTTGTCTTTTTTTGCAGTTTCTGGAACGATAATTCCAGAATCAGTTTTTTCGTCTTTTTCTTCAATAGGTTCGATTAAAATATAATCAGATAGTGGATTAATTTTCATAGTATTTGAACCTTTTTTAAATTTATTTTAGCAAACACGACCTTTGAGTGCTAATTTCCTTATTATCCATTTTATTAAGTAAGAGCTGAATGTCAAGAGACTGTTTTTATTTACTATAAGTTTTGATAGAATAAAGGAAATGAAGAAGAAAATTACTCTAATTTTAATATTATTTTTCTCTCTTTTTACTACTGGAAAGGCTTTTTTGGGTTTGAAAAATTTTGATTCTCAATTAAGAGCTGACCTTGGCTACTCTACTCTAGAAAATAATAATGCAATCTATCTTTATCTTACTGGAGATATAATGTTGGATCGAGGAGTTGAATATTCAATGCGACAAGAAAAAAATTGGAATTGGCCTTTTTTAAAAATTAAAGATGATTTAGAAAAAGCTGATATTCTCTTTGGTAATTTAGAAAGTCAAATTTCAAATAAAGGTTATAAGGTTGGTAGTATTTATTCTTTTAGGGCAGATCCTAAAGCAATTGAAACTTTAAAATATGGCGGTTTTGATATTCTTTCCCTTGCAAATAATCATTCTTTAGATTACACAAAAGCAGCCTTAGAAGATTCTATGAATAGATTAGAAAAAGCTGATATTGATTATACAGGAGCAGGTTTCAATGAAGAAGAGGCGTTTTCTCCTAAAATTATTAAGAGAAAGGGAACTAAAATAGCTTTTTTGGCCTATACTAATTTTGGCTCAAAATATTATAAGGCAACAGAAAATTCTTCTGGCATAGCTTATATTGATTGGAGTACCTTGAAAAGAATAGAAGATGATATTAAAAAGGCAAAAGCAGTGGCAGACATTGTAGTAGTCTCTCTTCATGCTGGAAATGAATACGATAAAGAGCCTTCTTCTTTCCAAAAAGAATTTAGTAAAAAGGCAATAAAAAGTGGAGCTGATATTATAGCGGGACATCATCCTCATGTCATTCAAAGAGATGAAAAATATAAAGATGGTTGGATTTTTTATAGTTTAGGGAATTTTGTTTTTGATCAGTCTTTTTCAAAAGAAACATCGCAAGCTAAAGTTGGTAAAATAAAAATTGTTAATGGTAAGATAGAAACCATTGAAACTGATACTTATTTCATTAATAATAAGTTTTAACTTGAACCAATTAATTAGTTTACTAATTAAGATTTTTTTGGTATCTTTAAACAAATATCTCTTAACTTTATTTTGTTAAGATTAAAAAATATGAGTATTTTTATTGGTCATATTTTAATAGGAATGTTAGGCTTTTGGTTGTCGGAAAGATTTGTGCCTGGAGTAGCAATTGCAGGTGGAATTAGATTTTTAGCTATATCCGGCTTAATTTTTGGAATTTTGAATTTTTTTGTTAAACCTGTATTAGACTTTTTGTCTTTACCTTTAAAAATCTTGACTTTTGGCCTATTCAGTTTAATATTAAATATGTTCATGGTCTGGCTAGTAGATGTTCTTTTAATAGAACTTACTATTGAAGGCCTTGTTCCCCTATTTTGGACAACATTAATTCTATGGGGATTAAACTTTATGTATAGAGGAAATCAATTAAGAAAATAATTATGTCACAATATTCACAATATCTAACAATCGCTCAAGGAATAGTATCAGTTTTATTAATAATTGCTATCCTTCTCCAACAAAGAGGAACCGCAATGGGTTCTGCTTTTGGTGGAGGTGGTGAAACCTATTCTACTCGCAGAGGTGCTGAAAAGAAGTTATACATTGGAAGTATAATTCTCGGAGTCCTTTTTATTGGACTTGCTATCCTTAATCTATTTGTAAAATAATTAACTAAATATATGAAAAACTTTAAAGAGAAGTTTCTTTCTTTTTTTAAGAAGTGGCCTTCCAAAGGGCAATGGAAAAGATTTTTTGTTGTCTTAACTAAAAAAGAATTAATTTTCTTTTTGGTTCTTTTAATTGTTTTTATAGGTTCAGGAATTACATTATTAGTAAATCTTTATCTTTCAAATAGTAAAATAGTACCAGCCCAAGGGGGCGTATACAGAGAGGCAGTAGTAGGAACTCCGCGCTATCTTAATCCTGTTTATGCCCAACACTCTGATGTAGATAGAGACCTTACAGAGCTCCTCTTCTCTGGGCTTTTAAAATATAATGAAAAAGGTGAATTAACTACAGACCTAGCAAAAGATTACGAAGTTTTAGAAAATGGATCAGTATTTAGATTTTATTTAAAAGAAAATATTAAATGGCACGATGGTGAACCTTTAACTGCTGAAGATGTAGTCTTTACCATTGAGACAATTCAAGATCCAAATACTAAAAGTCATCTTCGTCCTTTCTGGGTAGGAATAGAAGTAGAACAATTATCAAAGTATTCTGTAGAATTTAGAGTATCAAGAACTTCTTCAACTTTCTTACAAAATTGTACCGTAAAAATTATTCCAAAACATATCTGGAATAATATTGCCCCAGAAAACTTTGCCTTAAGCGATTATAATTTAAATCCAGTTGGATCAGGCCCTTATGAATTAGATAATGTCCAACAAAATTCAGACAATGAAATTACTAAATTGTCTCTAGTCTCTTTTGATGATTATTATGATAAAAATCCTTACATTCCAAGAATAAACTTTGATTTTGTTGATAGTAGAGAAGAATTAGTTAAAAAATATCAAAACCAAGCTGTTGATGGATACGGAACCTTAACCGAAAATCTTTCTCCAAATAATGAAAGTAAAAAATATCATCCTTCTTACCCGCAATACTTTGCCCTATTTTTCAATACAGAAAGCGATAGTATTGTTGGTAATAAGGATCTAAGAAAAGCTTTGAATTTTAGTCTTGATAAGGAAAGCTTAACCAAAGAACTTGGAGGTGAGATTGTAAACTCTCCAATTCTACCTAAGGTTTTTGGGTTTAAAGAGGCTACAACCTCTTATCCTTTTGATAAAGAAAAGGCTTTAACTATTATTGAAGATTTAGGTTATACAGAAACGAATGAAAATGGTATTAGAATTAAATCTGAAACTAATCAACCTTCTTTTCAATTCTCAAGTAGATTACAACAAGGTTATGAAAATTCTGAAGTTCAAAAACTACAAGAATGTTTAACTGAAATAGAAGGGGTTTACCCAGAAGGTATTACTTCAGGTTATTTTGGAGCAAAAACAAAACAAGCTGTAATTAGATTTCAAGAAAAGTATAGTGGTGAAATTCTAGAACCTTGGGGCTACACTTCAGGAACAGGAGTTGTAGGAGAAACAACAAGAGAAAAATTAAATGAAATCTGCTACCCTACTACAGAAGAAACCACACCTTTAGAATTTACAGTTTCTATTCCAAATGAAGATCAATTAAAAAATATTGCAGAAAATCTTAAAAAACAATGGAAAGATAATATTGGTTTAAACCTTAAGATTGCAACTACTTCTCCTTCTGATATTGAAAGAGAAGTTATTAAACCAAGAGAATACGAGAGTTTACTTTTTGGAGAAATGCTTAGTATTCCTCCAGACCCTTTCCCTTACTGGCATTCTTCTCAGACAGAAGATCCAGGCTTAAATCTTTCCCTCTATGAAAATGAGGATGCAGATGAACTATTGGAAGATGCAAGAGAAACTTTAAAAGAGAATGAAAGAAAGAAATTATTGGAAGATTTCCAAGAAATAGTTATTGAAGATGCTCCAGCAGTATTCTTGTATAGTTCAAATTATTATTACTATATCTCTCCTAAGGTAAAAGGAGTAGATCTTAATTTAATTGCTAATCCTGCTAAAAGATTTACAGGAATTACAGATTGGTATATAAATACTAAAAGAGTATTGACAAAATAAATTAATTAAGTTATTGTTAAAGCGTCCAATTATTGGTTTTCGATACTACCTGACTTGGGTAGTAACGAAAGTTAATAATTTTTTAGTGCTCTAAGAAGTATAAAAATTTAATTTAATCACCGCCGAGGTGGCGAAATTGGCAAACGCAATAGCCCCAGGAGCTATTGGATTTCATATCCTTGTGGGTTCGAGTCCCACCCTCGGCACTATGAGTAAAACAAAACAACCTTTTATCCGAATCATTCCTCTAGGAGGACTAGGAGAAGTAGGTAGAAATATGACGCTTCTCGAATACAAAAATGACATTCTTGTCATTGGTATGGGTTCTGGTTTTCCTGATGAGGATATGCCCGGAGTAGATAGTATTATTCCTAATATTTCTTACCTAAAACAAAATAGGAAGAAAGTTAAAGGAGTAGTAATTACTCACGGACACTATGACCATATAGGAGCTGTTCCATATATTATGGAACAGATAGGGAATCCTCCTATCTATACTAGTAATCTAACTAGAGGTATGATTCTAAGACGACAAGAAGAATTCCCTAACAAACCAAAATTAAATATAAGAACAGTCCAAAATGGAGGCCAAGTTAAAGTTGGACCGTTTGAGGTGGAATTTTTCCACCAAAACCATAATATTCCTGACACCTATGGCCTATTCATTAAATCACCTGCCGGGAATATATTACATACTGCTGATTTCAAATTCGATGAAAATCCAGTAAATGATAAACCAACTGATTACGAAAAGATTAAGAAGTTTGGAAAAGAAGGTGTAGATCTTCTTTTCTCTGACTCTACTGGAGCAGAAGCAGAAGGACATTCTCTTTCTGAAAAAGTTATTGAAGAAAATCTAGGAGACTTATTCAAAAAATTAAAAAATAAGAGAATCATTGCTTCTACTTTCTCGTCTCTATTAAATAGAATCCAGCAATTAATTTCACTTTCTGAAAAGCACAATAGAAAAGTAATTATTTCTGGATACTCTATGAAAACTAATGTAGAGATTGCTAGAAGATTAGGCTACCTTACAATGAAAAAAGGTACTCTAATTGAAGCGAAAGATGCAAGCAAGTATGATGATAAAGATCTAACAGTAATCTGTACCGGTGCTCAAGGAGAAGAAAGAGCTGCTTTAATGAAATTAGTTAATGATGAACATAGATTCTTAACATTAAAAGAAAATGACGCAGTAATTCTTTCCTCTTCTGTTGTCCCTGGCAACGAAAGAACAGTTCAGTTCTTACGAGATGATATCTTAAGAACCGGAGCTAATGTCTATGATTACAATATGCTAGACATTCATGCTAGTGGACACGCTCATAGAGAGGAATTAAAAAAATTACTGGATCTTGCTAAGCCCGAATACTTTATTCCCGTTCATGGGCAATATTCAATGCTTATAAGGCATACTGAACTTGCTAAAGAATGGGGAGTAAAAGAAGATAACGCAAAGGTTATTGAAAATGGACAAATTGCAACCTTAAATGAAGAAGGTTTGAAAGTTGAAGAAAAGACAGTTCCTTCCAGCTACATTATGGTAGATGGAAAAGGAGTTGGAGATGTTGGAAAAGTTGTACTGAGAGATAGACATACTTTAGGTAAAAACGGAATGTTTGTTGTGATTGCAACAGTAGATAAAAAGACAGGTAAAATTAAAACTTCTCCTGATATTATTTCAAGAGGATTTGTTTACCTTAGAGAATCAAAAGACTTACTTCATAAAACTAGAAAGAAGATAAAAAGCATTGTTCATGGTCATACTAAGACCAATGGACCAGTAAATTGGAAGAATGTAAAGAAGGAAATGAGAGATAAAATCGGTGACTTTCTTTATCAACAAACAGAAAGAAGACCGATGGTCTTACCAGTAATTATTGAGGTTTAAAAGAAACAGGGCGGGCAACCGCCCTGTTTGCTATTTTATTCTTCTGAATGTTACTATAGTGTAATAAACAATTGATCTAATTTACTAAAAATATGCGTGTATTTTCAGGCATTCGCCCTAGTGGAAAATTACATATTGGAAACTATCTTGGTGCCATAAAACAATGGGTAGAACTACAAAAAGAGCATGATTGCATTTACAGTATTGTAGATCTTCATGCAATTACTACTCCTTATGAACCAGATAATTTTCAAAAGACAATAAAAGAGACAGCAGCTGCTTATTTAGCTTGCGGAATTGACCCAAAGGAAAGCATTTTCTTTGTACAATCTGAAGTTAAAGAGCACTTAGAATTAGCTTGGTTTTTAAATTGTATTGCTCCAGTTGGCGAATTAGAAAGAATGACTCAATACAAAGAAAAAAGTAGAGATCTTGGTGGAAATCCTAAAGCAGGACTTTTAAATTATCCTGTTTTAATGGCAGCTGATATTTTAGCTTACAAAGCAACCCTTGTCCCTATTGGAGAAGATCAACAGCAACACTTAGAATTAGCTAGAAACTTAGCTAGGAAGTTCAACCACCAATTTGGTGAAACTTTTGAAGAGCCAGAGAGTTACATTCCAAAAGTTGGAGCTAGAATAATGTCTCTATCTAATCCAGATAATAAAATGTCAAAGAGTGGTAGTGAAAAAGGATGTATTGGTCTTTTCGACAGTGAAGATGAAATAAGAGATAAGATTATGTCAGCTGTAACTGATTCCGGAAAAGAAATAAAATATGATCCAAAGAAAAAAGCAGGAGTAAGTAATCTACTCTCTATTTATTCTCTATTTAGTGATAAAGAAATTAAAGATTTAGAAAAAGAATTTGAAGGTAAAAATTACGGAGAATTTAAAAAAGAATTAGCTGATTTAGTTGTAGAGTACCTAAAGCCATTTAGAAAAAAACGAAAAGAATTACTTGCAAAAGATGGCTATATCGAAGAAATTTTAGACGTTGGAGCTCAAAAGGCAAGCAAGAAAGCCTTTGAAACCTTAAAAGAAGTAAAAGAAAAAATGGGCCTAAAAAGATAAGCCCATTTAATACATTAATAGAAAACGGACCCAAATATTGGGTCCGTTTTTTTTATTTAATTTTTCCTTTCAGTTCTTCTACTTTTTCTTCCATTATCTCTTTAGATTTAGATTCAACTATTAAACGAAGTAATGGTTGAGTGTTAGAAGCTCTTACACTAAACCACCAATCTTCATAATCTACTCTCAAGCCATCTATTTCTGAAACTTCACCATCACTATACTCTTCTTTTAACTCATTAATCTTCTTTTGTTTATTATCAACTTCAAAATTAATTTCTCCAGAATGATAATATTCCCTATATGGCTCAATAAGTTCAGAAAGTGTTTTTCCAGTATCTACAATTTCTTTGCAAATACTAAGGAGTACAAATAATGGTGCTTCAAAGAAGTATTCTCCAGAATAGTAGTGACCAGATAATTCTCCTGCGAATAAAACATCTTCTTCTCTCATTCTGCTCTTAATAAAAGAGTGACCTACTCTACCCATTATTGGCTCTCCACCATGCTTTTCTATAGTTTCTCGTACTACATTACTAGATCTTAAATCATACATTATTTTTGCTCCTTGATTTTCTTTTAAAATAATTTTACTTATCAAAGCTAGAATTAAATCAGAAGAAATAGTATTCCCCTTCTCATCAAGGAAGCTAATTCTATCTCCGTCCCCATCAAAAGCTATTCCTAAGTCTGCTTTACCATTTTGAACTTCCTTTTTAAGATCTTTAATATTCTCCTCATCCATTGGATCTGGAGCATGATTTGGAAAGTTTCCATTTAACTTAGCAAAAAGATGTCTAATGTTTCCTGGAAATCTTTCTTTTAGTTCCGGAATTAAAATTCCTGGAACAGCATTTGCAGTATCAACTACTAAATTTAAATCATTAAACTTAGAAAGTTTAAATTTCTTTAGACTATATCTTAAGTAATCAACTAGTACTTTTTTACTTTTTCTTTTTCCTTGTTTTTTCTCTCCAAAGTCTTCATTTAAAGCTATTTTTTTAATCTCTTTTATTCCTGTATCTCCACTAATTGGAATTGCTTTTTCTCTTACTAGCTTAATACCATTGTATTTTGGTGGATTATGAGAAGCTGTAATAGTTAATCCTCCATCATAGTTATAATGAGATACAGCAAAATAAAACATTGGAGTTGAGCAAAGATTAATATCTATCACTTCCTTGCCAGAATCCATTAGTCCTTTTATTACTGCTTCTTTTATCCCAGGAGATGATAGTCTATTATCACACCCTACTACTATTTTTTTAGCATCCGGTAAAAACTCAGAATAAGCCCTTGCTATTTTGTAGGCACTATCCTCATCAATCTCCTCTGGATAAACTCCTCTAATATCGTATGCTTTAAATATTTTTTCTTTCATAAATAAGTAAAAATTAATTATACTTTTCTTTCACTATTATACTATCTCAAAAGTTAGATATAAAGTTTTGACAATTCCCTTATAAGGGGTTAGTATAGCCTAGTAATATTTATGTCATTTGAAGTAGGAATAATTGGATTACCAAACGCTGGAAAATCAACTCTTTTTAAGG
>CAYPLZ010000015.1:0-10186 GCA_964411855.1 uncultured Candidatus Saccharibacteria bacterium | reverse complement strand
ATAAGCCAGAGGGTTGTGAGCATTGTAACCAAACCGGTTATGCTGAAAGAATTGGTATCTTTGAAACCTTAGTTATGGACCAAGAATTATCAAAAATTGTTGCCCAAGAGCCAAATGAAGCTAAAATTAAAGAGGTAGTTGAGAATAGTGGAATGGTAACAATGAAACAAGACGGAATCTTAAAAGCAATAAAAGGAAAAACAACAATTGAAGAAGTAATAAGAGCAACAGGAGCTTAATTTTTAAATAAATTTTATGTCTAATAATCCTAAAAAAATATTATTGGTAGAAGATGACCCTTTCTTGATTGATATTTATAATACTAAGCTAGTTGATTCTGGCTTTGAAGTCGAGGTTGCTAAAAAAGGAGATTTAGCCTTAAAAAAGATTGAAAAAGTAAAGCCAGATTTAGTTTTATTGGATATTGTTTTACCTGGCATGGATGGTTGGGAAGTTTTAAGAAAGATAAATGAAGAAGATAAAGGTAAAAGCTGTAAAGTTGTTATTCTTTCCAATCTTGGCCAAAAAGAAGAAGTTGATAAAGGACTAGAGATGGGAGCTTTAGAATATTTTATTAAAGCACATTACACACCAGATGAGATTACTAAAAAAATTAAAAAGATATTAAATGAATAATTTAGATTATAAAAAAACCTTAAGAAGGTTATTGGCAAAATCTATTGAAAGAAAGGCTTCAGACCTTCATATTTCTGCAAATCATTATCCTGTTCTCAGGGTTTCAGGAAAATTACAGAAATTAAGAAATGAAAGAGAGCTAACACCTCAAGATACGGAAGGTTTGGCTAATTCTCTCATGAATGATTTTCAATTAAACGAACTTAAAGAGAAAAAAGAGGTAGACTTTTCCTATAATTTTGAAGATAGAGCTCGTTTTAGGGTCAATGTCTTTTATCAAAGCGGGAATATTTCTTGTGCACTAAGAAGAATTCCAGCAGAAATTAAAACAATTGAAGAATTAAATTTACCTCCTGTTTTACACCGCTTTTCAAGGGCAACTCAGGGTTTCTTTTTGGTAACTGGCCCTTCAGGACATGGGAAATCAACTACTTTAGCTGCTTTGATTGAAGAGATTAATCACGAAAGAGCTGATCATGTAATTACAATTGAGGATCCAATTGAATACGTATTTAGTGACGATAAGGCAATAATTGATCAAAGAGAGGTCTATAAAGATACATTGTCTTTTTCAAAAGCATTACGATCTACTTTTAGACAGGATCCTGATGTAATTATGGTTGGTGAAATGAGAGACAAGGAAACTATTTCAACTGCTATTACAGCAGCTGAAACAGGGCACTTAGTATTTGCTACTTTGCATACTAATTCAGCTTCTCAAACTATTCATAGAATTGTAGACACTTTTCCTTCAGAAGAACAAAATCAAATTAGAGCCCAACTTTCTACTGCCCTATTAGGAGTAGTTTCAGAAAGATTACTTCCTTCAAAAGAGAAAGGATTAGTTCCTGCTTGTGAAGTTTTACTTGGGACTCCAGCAGTAGAGAATTTAATAAGAGAGAATAAAGTTCATGAAATTCCATTAGTAATTGAAACCTCTAGAGAAGCAGGAATGATTTCTTTAAATAGTTCTTTAGCCGATTTAGTTAAAGAAGGTAAGGTCAAAAAAGAAATAGCTCTTAGTTATTCAATTCGTCCAGATGAATTAAGAATGCTTTTAGAAGACTAAAAATAATATGAAGTTTAATTACCAAGCGAGAACTGAAGAAGGACAATTAAGAAAGGGGACTGTAGAAGCTTCTACAAAAGAAAGTGCTCTTGACCTACTTCAAAAGCACGGCTTTTATGTTTCTTATCTTGAAGAAGCTGGAAATAAACCATTCTTTGCAAAAGATATTAATTTATTTAATAGAGTAACTAAAGAGGATATAGTTAACTTTTCAAGACAGCTTTCTTTAATGTTTCAAGCTAATATTCCTTTAGTTGAGGCTTTAAATACCTTATCTAATCAATTAGAAAACCCAATTTTAAGAGAAAAATTAGTTCAAATTGCAGAAGATGTAGAAGGAGGTAGAAATTTATCTGATTCAATGGCAGAATTTCCAGATATTTTTACTCCATTTTATATTTGGATGGTAAAAGCAGGAGAAGCGTCCGGTAAACTACCAGATGCTTTAACTTATTTAGCTGAACATCAAGAAAGAGAATACAAATTTATGAACAAAATCAAAGGAGCCCTAACCTATCCCGCTTTAATTATTGGTTTAGTAGCAGTTGTAATTGGCTTGGTAGTTTTCTTTATTGTTCCAAAGATTACAGGAGTTTTGGAAACTACAGGACAATCATTACCAGTTGCCACTAAGTTTGTAATGGCTTTGCCTGGATTTCTAAAAAAATGGGGTTGGATTATCTTGTTAGTTCTAACTGGAATTACAGTTTTAGCTTACAAATATTATCAAACAGAAGAAGGAAGATTAAAATTCGATACTTATATGTTAGATATTCCTGTAGTCGGAGACTTTTTGAAGAAGATGTATTTATCTAGGTTTGCAGATAACTTTACTACCCTAGCTAGCGCAGGGTTGCCTATTACAAGATGTCTTGAAATTGTTAGTAATATTGTAGGAAATGAAAAATATAAGGAGATGATTGCTGAAGCGAAGGAAGGAGTTTCACGAGGTAGAAATGTTTCTTCAATTCTTTCGCAGTATCCAAAATATTTTCCTCCAATATTTATTCAAATGGTAGTAGTTGGAGAGAAGACAGGAAGTTTAAATACTAGTTTAAAGCATGTTTCTGACTTTTACAGAGAAGAGGTAGATAGAGGAGTAGAAAACTTAATTTCCTTATTAGAGCCAGCTATGATTATTCTGCTTGGTCTTGTAGTAGGAGGAATTATGCTTTCCGTTTTGATGCCGATGTACCAAATGCTTTCCCTTTAAAAATTGTTTTAGCAAAAAAAGGTTGAAAAAACTTAAAGGTTAAAATAAATCTAATAAATAATTATTATGAGAAAAAGTAAAGCTTTTACATTAATTGAGTTATTGGTAGTAATTGCCATTATTGGTATTCTTGCTTCTATTGTTCTAGTTTCAATGGGTGGAGCAAGAGAAAAAGCAAGAGACGCAAGAAGACAATCCGACATCAGACAAATCTCTATCGCTTTAGAGATGGATTATGATGAGGATGAGCAGTATATGACTACTTCAACTATGCCAGACAAAATTGGAGACTACATGGCAGAGGTGCCACAAGATCCAAATGACCATACAAGTTGTGGATCTAATGCAGCTGGAGGAAGTGGTTCATATTGTTGGGTAGGAAACGATGGAGGAAGCCCATCTGCTTGTAATGACAGCCAAAGATATTGTGTTTATGCAGAAATGGAATCAGGAGACGGCTACTACGCAGCTTCTCACAAAGGGACAAAGGAGCTTGATAGTGGTAGTGAACCAACCAGTACAACTTGCTGGAACTAGTCTTTAAGTTAAAGACCTTTTAGAAAAAAGTGGCTCGGATCCGGGCCACTTTTTTTATGATACTTTTTAAAATTATGTTACAATTTAACTAATTAAGATTAATTTAATTGATCATTATCGCTCACAGATTAATGATTTAAATTAAGAAAATGATTGATATTATTTTTCTATTTATTTTAGGCTCAATTGTAGGGAGCTTTGTTAATGCTTTAGTCTATAGAATACAAAATGAAGAAGATTTTGTATTTAAAAGATCGCGCTGCCCAAAGTGTGGTCATAAATTAAGTAGTTGGGAGCTTATCCCTATATTTAGCTTTTTATTTTTAAAAGGAAGGTGTAAAGAGTGTAATGAAAAAATTTCATTACAGTATCCTTTTATTGAAATTATATCTGGAATTCTTTTCGTAATTCCTTTTCTTTATGCAAGTTTTGATTTATATCTCTTCTTTTATTACCCCTTGATCTTTTTACTTATAGTAATTTTTGCTTATGATTTAAAGTATTATTTAATTCCAGATATTTTTACTTATTCAGCTATACTTATTGGTTTTGGTTTTAATTTTTTTAAAGATTTTAAATTAGGTAATGAAATTTTAAGTTGGAGCAGCATTTCAGTTCAATCTTTTCTTTGTGGATTAGCAATTGCTACTTTTTTCTTCCTCTTGGTTTTTATATCAAAAGAAGGATGGATGGGAAAAGGAGATATTGGCCTTGGTTTTTTACTTGGACTTTTGCTGGGATGGCCTAAAGCAGTGATTGGTTTCTTTTTGGCTTTTGCTATTGGTTCGATAGTTGGAGTATTATTGATTTTATTAAAAGAAAAAGGAATGAAAACTAAAGTCCCCTTCGGTCCTTTTTTAGTAACTGGAATAATAGTAGCTATGTTCTGGGGGGATCAAATTTTTAATTGGTATATTAATCTAATTTTGTTTTAATAAGGTAATATTTGTTAGTATATATTAAGTTAATATCTATGAATACAAAAAAGAAAAAAACTGGTTTTACTTTAGTTGAACTGCTTGTTGTAATAGCAGTTATTTTAACTATTACTGGAGCAGTTGTAATTAATTACAGAAGAGGAGGAAGAATAGATTTACAACGTACTGTAGTTGATATATCTCAAAAAGTTAGAGAAGTGGAAGAAATGGCTTTAGCGTCAGAAGAAGTAAATGGCTCTGTTCCTTCTGGAGGATATGGAGTCTATTTTAATTCAAGTGATCCAGATACCTATATTATCTTTGCAGATGAAGATGGAGATGGAAGCTATGATGGTGCTGGAGAAAGAGTAAGAGAAGAAAAAATAGGAAGTAATGTAGAAATTTTTAATATTATTCCAAGTGACCCTGTTTCAATTATCTTTGTTCCGCCAGAGCCAAAAGTTAAAATAGATAATGATTATAGTAATAGATTTGCAGAAATCACCTTTAAAAGAGGGAATGAAATGGAATCAATCTATATTAATAAAATAGGTTTAATTAGTATAAATTAATGAAAAAAGGTTTTACATTTGTAGAGGTTTTAGTATCTCTTTTTATTCTTACACTAGGTGTAGGGGGAGCTTTTGCTGTTATTCGAACTATTACTATGGGGACAAATGTAAATAATTCTAGGTTAACTGCTTCTTATTTAGGACAGGAAGGAGTTGAAGTTATTAGAAATATTAGGGATACAAATTGGCTTCAATCAAGAGCAGATGGGAGTGTTTCTTGGGATGATGGAATAAGAGAAGGAGATTGGCAGGTTGATTATAATACAGAAACTTTAAGAAATACTTCTTTTGAAAATTGTGGAGGATCAAATTGTATGCATTACAATGGAAGAAAATTAAACAGAGACAGTAATGGTTTTTTAAGTTACTCCCCTGGTACCAGTACTCCTTTTAGGAGAATGGTTAGTATTGATAAATTGGGATCAGATAGAATAGAAGTATCTGTTACAGTAATGTGGGACGAAAGAAATCGGTCTCATAGTGTAGAAGTAACAGAAATAATTCAAAATTGGATTAGATAATATGAGTTTTATAATTTCTAAAATTAAAAGACGAGCAAAGCGAGGCTTTGTAATTAACAAGATTAAAAGACGAGCAAAGCGAGGCTTTACAATTGTAGAGATGACAGTAAGCATGACAATTTTCATGATAGCAGTAACTATCTCTTCTAATTTTTTTGTTTCTGCTATTAAAGCCCAAAATAGGGCTTTAGCTAACCAACAAACTATTAGCCAAACAAGTTATGCTTTAAATTATATGAGTAGGTCTTTAAGAATGGCAAGAAAAGACGAAGATGGAAACTGTATTAATCATCATACAAATTATGGAGAAACAGCAGATGGAATCAGGTTCGAAGATTTTAATGGTAGTTGTAGAACCTTCTTTTTAAATAATGGACAAATTAAACAGAATTTAGATGGAGAAGTTTTACCTTTAACCTCAAGAACCTTAGAAGTGGTTGATTTTAATATTGAATTATCTGGGGAAGAACAAGGAACAAATAGCAATCTTGATCATAAGCAACCTAGAGTAACCCTCTTTCTAAGTGTAAAAGAGCCTGGGCAAGACGCACCAAAACGTTTTCAAACAACTATTTCACAAAGAAATATTGATATTTATAAATAGATGAAAAAAAATATACAAAAAAGAAAAGGATCTGCCCTCTATTTTACAATTCTATTACTTAGTATGGTAATGGGGATTTCTTTTAGTTTAAATTCTATATTAATGAGTCAGATTAATGTAACTAGGGGTACAGGTAATTCTGTAATAGCTTTTTATGCAGCTGATACTGGAGTAGAAAGAGTTTTAAATAATAGAGCAAATCCATCTGAAGTTTCAGATACTTTAGATAATGGAGCAAGTTATGAGGTTACTATTCAAAATGCAGGAGTAGGCAGTTGTAATGCAGATAATTATTGCATAATTTCTAGAGGAACCTACCAAGACACTACAAGGGCGATTAGGGTAACATATTAATATGAATAAAGAAGAAGCTAAAAAAAGAATAGAAAAATTAAGAGAGGTTATTCATCATCATAGGTATCTCTACCACGTTAAAAACGAGCAAGAAATATCAGAAGAAGCTTTAGACTCTCTAAAACATGAGCTATATGAATTAGAACAAGAATACCCTGAACTTATAACATCAGATTCCCCTACTCAGAGGGTATCGGGAGAACCTTTGGATGAATTTCAAAAAGTAGAGCATAGTGAGGCAATGCTCTCTATTGAAGATGTTTTTAATAGAGAAGAGATTGAAGATTGGATTGATTATCTTAAAAGATTATCTGATAAGGAAAACTTTGAATTCTTTTGTGAATTAAAGATGGATGGATTAGCTATTTCTTTAATTTATGAAAAAGGTATTTTAAAAAGAGGAGCTACAAGAGGGAATGGAAAAATAGGAGAAGATGTTACTCAAAATATTAAAACTATAAGCACAATTCCTTTAAAAATTAAATTATTTGAAGATTTAACAAAAGATTTAAGAAAAGAAGCAGAAAGGAAAATTGAATCAGGTAGAATTGAAGTGAGAGGCGAGGCCTATATGGCAAAAAGTGATTTTCAAAGGATAAATAAAAAAAGAGAAAAAGAAGGAAAAGAACCTTATGCTAACCCAAGAAATGTAGCAGCAGGCTCTATTCGCCAGCTTAATTCTAAAATTACAAAAGAAAGAGATCTTGAATTTATGGCTTATAGCTTAGTTACAGATTTAGGACAAAAGAGCCACAAAGAAGAACATAAAATTTTAAAAGCAATTGGTTTTAAGGCTGATGCGTATACTAGAAAATGTAAAAATGTTGATCAAATTATAGATTTTTGGGAAGAAATGAAAGAAAAAAGAGACTCTCTTCCTTATGAAATTGATGGAATTGTAATTAATATTAATGACAATCAAGTTTTTAAAAAATTAGGAGTAGCTGGGAAAAGTCCAAGAGGAATGAGGGCTTTTAAATTCCCTCCTAAACAGGCTACTACTAAAGTAAAGGATATTACAGTCCATGTTGGGCAAACTGGTGCTGTGACCCCAATAGCTCACCTTGAACCGGTTTCTATTGCTGGAGCCAGGATTTCAAGAGCTACTTTGCATAATAAAGATGAGATGGAAAGGCTTGGAATTAAAATAAATGATACTGTAATTGTAGAAAGAGCAGGAGATGTTATTCCAAAAGTAGTAAAAGTTTTAGAAGATATGAGAGAGGGAGAAGAAGAGGAATTTGAATTCCCTACTCACTGTCCTATTTGTGAAACAAAACTTCAAAAACCAAAAGATGAAGCTATTTGGAGATGCCCCAATGAGGATTGCCCAGCTCGAAAAAGAGAATTTATGTATCTTTTTGTATCAAAACCTGCTTTTGATATTGATGGACTTGGGCCTAAAATTATTGATCAATTAATGGATAATGATTTAATTTCTTATCCTCCAGATATATTTGAAATTAAAAAAGGAGATTTGCTTAATTTAGAAAGATTTGCAGAAAAAGCAGCACAAAATTTAATTGATGCAATTGAAGATAGTAAAGAAATCCCACTCCATCGCTTCTTATTTAGTCTTGGAATTAGAGAAGTAGGTGAAGAAACTGCAATAGATCTTGCTAATTATTTTAGAAATTTAGAAAATTTACAAAAAGCTAGTAAAGAAGAATTAGAAGCAATTAATGATATTGGACCGGAAACTGCAGCTAGTATTTACGAATTTTTCAACAAGAAAAAGCATAAAAAGATGATTAAAGAATTGAAAAAGAAAGGGGTTAAGATTATTAATCCAGAGATAGAAAAAGGTGAAAAATTAAAAGGAAAGAGTTTTGTTTTTACAGGGGGATTAGATTCAATGACTAGAAAAGAAGCTCAAAATGAGGTAAGAAGAAGAGGAGGGGATCCAAATAGTTCCGTTTCTTCTGAAACAGATTATCTAGTTACAGGAGAAAATCCAGGCTCAAAATTAGATAAAGCAAAGGAATTAGGAGTTAATATAATTAAAGAAGAAGAATTTTTAAAATTAATCAAAGAATAAATGCTTTCTCATCTTAAAAAACTTGATTGGGGGTTAATTGGAATAACGATGCTACTTTTAAGCATCGGTTTTTTAGCTATTTATTCAAGTTGTTTGGGAGGAGATAGTTTTTTTGATCTAAAAAAACAAATGATATTTGGAGGAATTGGTTTTTCTCTGATGATTTTAATTAGTTTTTTTGACTGGAAGACACTAAGAGAATCATCTTTTATATTATTTTTATACTTTATTGGAATTTTACTTTTAATTGGATTATTCTTTTTTGCCCCTACTATTCGAGGAATTAAGGGGTGGTATCGGATTGCTGGGATATCTTTTAATCCAGTTGAACCTGTAAAACTTATACTAATAATCCTTCTTGCAAAATATTTTTCAAAAAGACACATTGAAATGTACCAGATAAAGCATGTTTTTATATCTGCAGTCTATATTGCAATTCCAGCTGCTTTGATTTTCTTACAGCCCGATATGGGATCAGTTTTAATTCTACTTGCTTTATGGGTAGGAGTTTTAATAATTTCTGGAATTAAGATTAAACATTTTTTAATTTTAGTTTTAGTTGGAATTTTAATAGCTACTTTAGGATGGATGTTTTTATTAAAACCTTATCAAAAAGAAAGAATAGTTAATTTTGTTGTTCCTCAAAATCAACCACTAGAAGGAGGTTGGAACCAAAGGCAGGCTAAAATTGCAATAGGGTCTGGTGGCCTTTTAGGAAAAGGAATTGGAAAAGGATCTCAGACTCAATATGGATTTTTACCAGAAGTAAAGACAGACTTTGTTTTTTCTGCTTTGGCAGAAGAGACTGGATTTGTTGGAATTAGTGTTCTATTTTTATTATTTGGAGGTTTGCTTTGGAAAATTATTGCAATTGCGTTAAAAGCTAAAAGTAATTTCCCTCGACTTTTTGCAGTAGGTTTTGGAATTTTAATCTTTTCTCAAATTTTTATCCATATCTGTGTAAATATCGGCTTTTGTCCAGTTATTGGTTTACCTTTACCTTTTGTAAGTTATGGTGGTTCCAATTTAATTTCTATTTTTATGGGACTAGGTGTTTTACAGAGCATAAAAAGTAGACAATAAACTGCTTGACTCTCACCCTATATATGAGATAATAGGGTAATAATAAAGGATATCGGTTTTAAAATAGTTCAATAATGCCAGAAGAAGAAAAAAACTTTATATCTTTAAAGGAGGCTGCGAAGCATTGCCAATATTCGCAGGAATATCTTAGCTTGAGAGCTAGGCAGGGAAAGTTAAAGGCAAAAAAGATAGGTAGAAACTGGGCTACTACTGTAGAATGGGTTAAAGAATATGAAAAAAGAATGGAAGCCTATAAAAAAGGAAAAGAATACAAGCCGGAAGAGAAAAAGAAGAAAAAGAAAGTAGAAAAAAAGAGGGAAAAAGAAAAAAGTTATGCCAACATCAAAGATCACCTTGTTCTTTTGTTAACAGGAGTAATAATTGGAATAGTAATTTCTACTTTAGTAATTAATTTTATATTAATCTATAATTTCTCTGGTTTTGGAATTGAGACTCAAAAGGCTTTTAATAGAAATAGTGAAAAAATTGGAAATAGGATGAATCAATTTTCTTTTGCTGTTAGTAAAACAGCTTTTGATAATTTAAAAATATTTGAAGAAATTTTAAATGATAAAACAAGGGACTTTAAGGAGGGATTGGCCTATTCTGGCGGTGTATTTGAAGAGATTATTACAAGAAACT
>CAYPLZ010000014.1:0-10399 GCA_964411855.1 uncultured Candidatus Saccharibacteria bacterium | reverse complement strand
TCCTTCAATATAACCTTCAATAAACCCTTCTTCAAAATAACATAATGATTGCTCAGTATCTGGAGTATTATAACCTAGATAACAGTAGGAAATTTTTAAGCTTGCTTGTTTTTTAGCATCAGAAATTTCAACTTCAACTTTTCCTCCATCCAAGGCTTCCATTATTGTCTTTATTTCTTCTAAGGTTAGAGAAATTTCTGACTTTCCAGAATTTGTCCCTAATCTTTTTCCTAGTTTCATTCCAGCAAATCTTAAAGCAGACTTATAGCCAGTTGAAGCACCTTGAAGCGAAAAAATTATCATTCTTGCTAATCTAATATCAATCTTATCTCCCATTTCTTCTCGGATGGGATCTAACTCTTCTCCTCTAATTATTTTTTTAATATCCTTCTCCAAATTTTTTATTAGTTTTTCCATACTTTAAGGTATTTAGATTTTAATTATTGATATTTTTTAGATAAAAGATAAGTTCCTTTGATTAAATAAAAACCTCCTACAATTTGTATAAAAATAAAAGTAGCAACTATTACTTTTCCCACCATCCACTGATAAAGAATAGGAATTTCAATTAGCTGGTGTAGTGTCCCCCATAAAATAGCTAACCAGAAATATCTCCATTCATCAGGTACTGGCCTTTCTCCATAATACTTTCTTAAATATTTAATGATATAAAAAGCACTTGCTCCAAATCCAACAACAATAGGAATGTGCATCATTAGCATAAATATACTAAAGGAAAGGCTTCCGAGCTCTAAAGGATTTACAAAATGTAATTCTAAAAAAGGCATAATTAAACTTTTATTTCTTTATATAAAAGGTATGATCCATAACCTATTAAGATTCCTCCAATAACATGAGGTATCACTAATAGAAAATTAGTTTCAACAAAGCCTACTTTCGGCCATTCATAAAATCCTAAAAAGTCTCCTATCTCTGCAATGGCAGTTGCAAATATTCCCCATAGTATAAATTGCCAAGATGAGGGAATAGTTCTTTTAGCATAGAATTCTCTCGTATACCGAATTATAAAAAAGGTAGCTACTAAAAAAGATAAAACTGAAAAAATTAGAGAAAATAATACAGCCCATTTCAAGCTTCCTAAAGATTGTCCCATAAAGGTTTCTATACTAAAGCTGTCTATTTCAAAAATTGAAGAATTAATATTAGCAGGAACAATTGCAAAATACTTCAGTTTTTCTATCTTTTTAAATGCCTCTTTTAAATTCATTTGATTTATAAAAGATCTTTTTTATTCTTCTTTTTGATATTCGTCTGTCTGTATTGAAAGAAAAGCGATTGCTAGCCATTGGATTATCTCTACCATTACTATTGTAATAAAAATCTTAACTTCTCCATTTACAAATAAATACACTATAAGAGGGATTTCTAAAGCTTCAATTCCTACTATCATTGCAGTCCCTTTCAAAAGCAGACGATAATTAAGAATTATTATCGTCTGAATAATGTTAACTAGAATAAATAATATAACTAATAATAGTAAAATATCCATGTCAATTTATATTAATAATACTATATATAACCCTCTAAAACAAATTAATCTTCATCTACTTTTCCACCTAAAGGAAGAGTGAAATAGAAGGTGCTTCCTTCTCCTTCTTCTGATTCAAACCAAATTTCTCCTCCATGAGCTTCGATAATATTTTTAGTAATAAAGAGTCCTAATCCAGACCCTTCAGTCTCTCTTCTTGTCGCAGTCTTACTTCTAAAGAACTTACTGAAAATTCTTGAGTGTTGTTTCTCGGGAATTCCTATTCCATCATCTTCGATTGAAAATTTAATAGCTTCTCCTTTCTTAATTAAATCAATTTTTATATCTCCTCCTTCTAAAGTATATTTTACTGCATTATCTACTAGGTTTTGGATGGCTAATCTAATTTTTTCTTGGTCTCCTATTAAATTAATTTCTTCTTTTGGCTTATTAAAGGTAAGCTTAATATCCTTTCTTTCAAGATCATCTTTGTGATCTTCTACTAACCCTCCGACAATTTCTTTAATATCTATTGGTTTTCTTTCATAAAGATATCTGCCTTCTTCAATCCTGCTTACGTTAAGAAGGTCATTAATTAAATTGATCATTCTTTCGTTACTCTTAAATGTTTTCATTACAAATTTCTTTTGCTCTTCAGTAAGTTCTCCAACGTCTCCTTCTAGAAGCATCTCTAGGGTCCATTTAATTGCAGAAAGTGGTGTTCTAAGCTGGTGTGCAGCTACTGATACAAACTCTGTTTTCATCTTCTGAATCCTCTTTTCTCTAGTAATATCGTGCAGAGTAACTAGAACTCCTAATTGTTCTTCTGTTCTTACAACAGGAACTGCGCTCACTTCTAAGATTAGATCCTCATTCATTTTTACTTCCTTTCTAAATACTGCTTTAACGTCCTTGCCTAGTTCATCAAAAATCTTTTTAAATTCTTCTACTTCATTAAGTTCTTCTATTTTTTTGCCTCTGATTTCTCTTTCTTTTATATCTAAAAGCTCTTTTGCTTTAGGATTTATCAAAGAAAGCTCATTTTTGTTATTAATCATCAATACACCATCTGCAAAGTTGGTAATTATTGCTTCTGTTTTTTTCTTTTCTTCTTCTGCTTTCTTTCTTTCTTCTTCAAAGTCTTCAAGCATGTTCATTAAAGCTTCCCTAGTCTTTTCTAGTTCATTTACTTTATGTCTTAGTTCTGTAGTCCTTGCCTCAACTTTTTCTTTTAATTGTCTTTCGGCTTTAATTTTTTCTGAAATATCAATAATAGAAAGAAAATAACCAATAATTTCCCCTTTGCTATCTTTTCTTACCCTATAAGAAAGCTTAACTGGAATTTTCCCTCCTCTTTTTGTTAGGAGTTTTAATTCTGTATCTTTTACTTCTTCTTGAGCTTCTTTTTTCTCTATTATTCTCCTAACCTCGTGCTTTTCTTGGAATAATTTTCTTACAGGCTCTCCAATAATTTCAAGTTCTTTATACCCAGTTAATCTTTTAAAAGCATCATTAATTTCCATTATCTTTCCTGCTGCACTAGTAGTGCAGATGGCAACTGGAAGAAAAGAAGTAATCTGAGTAATATAATTTTTTAAATCACCCAGATCTTTTCTTGCTTCCTTTAATTCGTTTTTAATTTCTTCTTTATTCATATTTGATTATGAAAGTATGAACTTTATCTCCTCTAAAGGTACATTTAGTTTCCATTCCTTCAATTTTTTCAGAATCTAATATTATATCTAATGTCTTTTCAAAATAACCAAGTATTACCTTGCAATAAGAAGGATGAACATCAAAATTTTTAACTTCTGCTTTAATTAATTTCTTTTCTCTATTTACTTCTATTATTTTTATCTCTCCAAAATTAAAATATCTTCTCCAAATTTCCTTTACTCCGTCTAGCATCTTTTCTAAAGAAACAAAATATTTTACAAATATCTTTTGTAAAAAAGATAATTTAACTAAGCATCTTCCATGTTCCTTTAAGTCTTCTTCTGTCCAGTTTAAAGCTTCTTTTGCTGCTAACAAGGTGGCTATGTCTTCTGCAACTGGATACCATTCAAAATCTTCATAATTTTCATAGTCTGGTAGCATGTCTACCTCTTTTAGCTTTTCCTCTACTTTCTTTCTTGCTTTTTCTCCTTCTAAACTTTCAATGCATTCAAAATTATTCTTAATTTCGATTCCTCTGGTCTTCCCTTTAATCTTTTTTATTTTTTTAATTTCTTCTTTAAGACTCATCGTCTTTTATTTTCTTTTTAAGTTCTTTTATTTTCTTTTTTAATTCTTTCATTTTTAGCTCTCTTCCAATAGTTAGTTTTTGAAATCTTTTCATTTCATCCAATTTTTCTTTTAATTTTTCTGTCTTTTTTCTGTTTTCTTCTTTTAATTTTTTGGCTTGCTCTTCTAATTGTCTTGTTCTAGCTTTTAATTTTACAGTTAAAATATCTTTTTCTTGTTTTAGCCCTTCAGTTAATTTAATAATATTTCTCATCTTTTTTTCTTCTCTTTTAATAAAAAATATTAAAAGTGTAGCCACTAAACCTATGAAAAAGATATTTGCTGCATTTGTTACAAAGCCAATTTCATAAGAATAGAAGGAAAGAATTAGATAAGAAATAATTGAAAGTACTCCCGTAAATATAATTGATCCATAATTTTTAAAGAACCCTACTATTAAAAGAATAAAGACATAAGGTAAAATTAGAAAATTTTCTCCCATACTAACATTTAAGAAAGTCAAAATAATGGTGGTCATTGAAACCAGAGTCCAACTTGCAATATATTTTATTAAAGGAAGAGCTTCCTCTATCTTCATCGTTGCAATCATTATCAAGAACAAGAAAAAGGAATATATAAATATAGGCAAAAAGTCTCTCCAGCCTAAAATTTCTAATCCAAAAAATGAATTTATTCCCTGTAAGACAATTAAAATAGGTAACAGAAAAGCAATAAAACCTAAAACTAAGTAAGCAGTTTTAGTTTCTCTCTTTTCAAAATAAAAGTCTTTAATTGATGAAATATCTCTTCTAGTTCTTCCTAAAAATCCTTCAATTTTATTTTCTATTCTTTCAAAAAACCAACCCTTTTTATAAAAGATTCTTGAAACTATAATATTATCTATTACTTTTCCCCCTTTATTACTAATAAGCTTATCTACTGCTCTATTTAATAAAAAAACGAGCCCTAAGGCTCTTTCAATAAGAAGAGGAAGAGTACTAATTGAAAAATGCGCTATATTCTTATTTTCAACTCCTTCTACTTTCTGAAGATATCTTTTTAAAGGTAAAGAGATCCCAGTCCAATTTGGACCTCCTAAATATATAAGGTCGTATTCGGAAATATTTTTTATCTTTGGCTCTTGTATTTCACATCCTCTTCTAAATATTTTCTTAAAAAACCACACTAGAAAAGAATGTTCTTGTTTAGTTTTAATTTCTTCTATATCAATCTTGGCATCATCTCCAAAACTTTTCTCTATTTTTTCTTTTATCTCCTCTATTATCCCTTTACGTGAGTAATAAGCTATTAAAATCTTCATTTTTAAAACATTTTTAATGTTTTCTTTTGTTCTTTTTTTCTAAAGCGCTTAATAAGGTTTTTAAAATTATATTTTTTAAACATCTCTATTACTTTATCATTGTCATAGTCTAGTGCTGCTTCTTCAAGATTAAAATTTAAATCAACATCTCTTTTAATCTCTACTAATTTTTTGCTTAAAAAAACTTTTTCTCTTTCTTTTTTTAATATATTTTGAGTTCTTTTAGAAGTTCCTTCTATTTCTCCTTTATCTAAAGCATTGTAAATATCTTCTATACTCTTGAATTTATTTAAGAGTTTAGTTGCTGTTACTTTTCCAATTCCTTTTGCTCCTGGAATATTATCTGAAGAATCTCCTTTAAGAGCTTTTAGATCATTCATTCTCTCAGGAAGAACTCCAAATTTTTCTTTAACCTTATCCTTATTGTATAAAGTATAATTCTTTACTCCTGTTTTTAAAAGCCCTATTTTTATATTCTCATCAACCAATTGTAATAAATCTCTATCTCCTGAAACTATTACAACTTCCAAGTTCTCATCTTTTTCTAAAGCTTTCTTAGAAATAGTTCCTGCTAAATCGTCTGCTTCATATCCTTCTTTTTCAAAAAAAGGTACTTCAAAAGCTCGAAGCGCTTCTTTTAATTTAGGAAATTGATTTTTTAACTCATCATCTGTTGGTGGTCTTCCAGCTTTGTAATCTTCAAATTCTTTATGTCTAAAAGTAGGAGCTGGGAAATCTAAGCAGATAGCTACATATTTAGGCTCTATTTCATTTATCTCTTTAAGAAAAGCGAGCATAAAACCATAAACTGCTCCTGTGGCCTCTCCATCTTCTGTTTTAAGAGAAGGAAGAGCATGATACGCTCTATGAAAAAGAGAGTTGGCATCTACAAGTAAAATTTTATCTTTTTCTTCAGAATTCATTCTATTTTATTAATTGTAACATTAATTAAGAGAAATCTTAATTTCTCTTTTTTCTTTATCAATAAACTTGAAATTAATATCTATTCTGTTCTCTCCTTCTATTATCTTTTTTATTCTTTCAGCCCATTCAATAGCTAATAAACTCTTTGGGTTTTTAATTATTTCATCGAGATTTAAGGTAGCAACTCCTGCTTCACTTTTAATTCTATAACAATCTAAATGATAAAAGGTTTTAAAAGGAGATTTTTCTAAATTAATATCATATTTTTTCATCAGAACAAAGGTTGGACTTAAAACTTTTTCATTAATCTCCAATCCTTTAGCGAAACCTTGCAAAAAAGTAGTTTTTCCTCCTCCTAATTCTCCTTTTAATGCAATAATTAGAGCTCTATTTCTTTTTTTATCTTTCTTTCTCTTAAGTAGTTCTTTTGCAAAAGATTTTGCAATTCTTTTTGTTTCTTTAGAGCTATTACTAATATATTTAATTTCTCTTTTTTTAAATAAATTTTCTAAATCCATTTTTACTATTGACTTTTTCAAAGAAGTTAGATAAGTTTAAACAATCTCGCCAACAACTCATTTTATTTATATATTTTAACCTTTTATGGTCAATCAAACAAATAGAAGATCTAAAAAGATAGAGGGAGAGATTACAATTACTGAAAATGAATTTACGGATGTAGAAAAATCAGTTGAGGGAGTTGTTGATCTCAAAAAAAGAATAGAAAAGAAGAAGGATCAAGAATTAACAAAAATAGTAAAAGAAATTATTGCAGGTTCTATTGTTTTGGATGCCTCTGATATTCATATTGAAGTAGAAGAAGAACAAGTAAAAATGAGACTAAGGATTGATGGAATCCTTCATGACGTTTTATATATTGAAAAAGAACTCTATAAAAGGCTATTATCCAGAATAAAACTTCTTTCTGGATTAAAACTTAATATTGAAGATCGCCCTCAAGACGGAAGATTTTCAATAAAATTAAACGATACTGAAATTGAAACTCGTGTCTCTACACTCCCCGGTGAATATGGGGAGTCTATTGTTATTAGGATATTAAATCCAGAAAAATTAATTAGCATTGAGGATTTAGGATTAAGAAAAGATCTTTATAATCTTTTCTTAGATCAAATTAGCCAACCCAATGGAATGATTATTGTTACTGGTCCTACTGGTTCTGGTAAAACTACTACTCTATACAGTTTTCTTAAAAAAATTAATGAACCAGAAGTTAAAATTATTACACTGGAAGACCCTGTTGAGTATCACTTATCTGGAATTGTTCAAACACAAGTTAAAAAAGAAAAAGGTTATACCTTTGCAAAAGGTCTTCGCTCTATTGTAAGACAAGACCCTGACACAATATTAGTTGGTGAAATAAGAGACAAAGAAACAGTTCAGATTGCATTACAGGCTGCACTAACTGGCCATTTAGTTTTTAGTACTGTTCATACAAATGATGCAGCAGGAACTATAGCTCGTTTAGATACTTTAGGAGCAAAGCTATCTAATATTGCCCCTGCTATCAACTTGACCATCGCCCAACGTTTAGTTAGAACTATTTGTGACGAATGCGCTAAAGAAAGAAAAGTAACAGAAGAAGAATATAAGATCTTTAAAGAGTTTAAAAAGAATTTAAATAAAGATATTGATATTCCAAAAATTTCCAAAGATATGACCATAAAAGAAGGAGAAGGTTGTAAACATTGTAATTTTACAGGATATAAGGGAAGAATCGGAATATTCGAAGCAATTAAAATTGACGATAAAATGGAAGAGTTCATATTAACTAATCCTTCAATCTCAGCTTTAAAAGAAAAAGCTTTAGAAAGAGGGATGTTAACTATGTACCAAGATGGAATAATTAAAGTATTAAATAAAAAAACAACCTTGGAAGAGGTTGAAAGGGTGACAAAAGATTAAAAGAAAAAGCTCCCGTACCGGGGACTTCAGCCTTATTGCTGACACGCAAAGGTAGACTTCTCCCGAGGGGTAGCTTCGCCGAAGCCAAACTATCCTTCTAGACGGAAAGATCCACAAAGTCCCCGGTACGAGAGCTATTTTCTAAAATTTTTAAAAGTAAATAAAAAAATAGACCCGAATTATCGTCGTCTTTTATAAAAGATTCATCAATTACAGATGATTATCATCGTCTGTAATTATAATATACAATTATCCTTTTGTCAAGAATTTTCGCTCTATTTTTGCTCCTGTCTTTACTTTTAACTCCTGTCCAAAGTAAAGCATCAACAGGAGTTTTTATTAATGAACTCGCTTGGATGGGAACAGAAGAAAGTTCTCACAATGAATGGATAGAGCTTTACAATAGCTCTACTACAACAATATCCTTAAATGGATGGGTTTTAGAGGTAGGAGATAATAAAATAATCCTCCAAGGAGAGATAAGACCCAATTCTTTCTATCTTTTAGAAAGAACAGATGATAAAACACTCCCAAATGTAAAGGCAGATCAAATTTATTCTGGCTCTTTACAAAATGAGGGAGAAAAACTAATATTAACCAACAGAAATAAAAACGTTATTGATAAAATAGATTGCAGAGAAGGATGGTTTAAAGGGAATAACGATAGTAAAAGAACCATGGAAAGAAAAGGAAATGCTTGGCAAAGCAGTAATAAACCAGGCGGAACACCAAAAGGAGAAAACAGTAAAGGTTTTTCAAAAGAAAAGAAAAATTATATTGATCTTACTTTAGCTGATAGTAGTTCAATAAGATATAAGAATTTTACTTTAGTTTTTTTAATATCTTTAATTACTGCCCTATTCTCTGCAATAATAGTTTTATTAATAGATAAAGAAATAAACAAAATATGAGTGGACACAGTCATTACAGTAATATAAAAAGAAAAAAAGAAGCCAAAGATAAAAAACGGGCAAGAAAATTTTCAAAATTGTCTCGGGCTATTATTCGTGCTGTTAGAGAAGGAGGAGATGATCCTAAAACAAATGTAAAATTGAAAAATGCAATCGATAAGGCTCGAGAAGCTGATATGCCTAAAGATAATATCGAAAAGGCTATTAAAAAAGGGAAAGGCAATTTAGATGGGGGGAATCTTCAAAAAATAGATCTTGAAATTAAAGGGTTTGATCGCCTTTTTATAATAGTTGAGACTGAAACAGATAATAAGAATAGGACTTTAACTAAAATTAAAAAGACACTAAAGGATTATGATGCTCAACTCACTTCAGAAGGTTCAGTTAAATGGAGCTTTAATAGAAAAGGAGAAATTATATTAGATGTTACAGATAGAGACGATTCGAAAGATGAAATAGAACTTGTTATAATAGATGCAGGAGCCGAAGACATCGAATGGGAAGATGAAGATTCAATAAAAATAACTACTACTCCTAATGAATTGGGAGATGTGAGAAAAGCTTTAGAAGAAAAAGGTTTTGAAATTGATGATTCTTCATTAATATGGGTTTCTCAAAATAAAGTAGAACTTAATGATGAGGAGCAGGAAAAATATGAAGAACTCGTAGAGGCTCTTAAAGACAATATGGCGGTACAAGAGGTCTATTCAAATATTAAATAAATTTATAAAAATTTTATGAGAATACTTGGTATTGATCCCGGTACAGCGACTACAGGATATGGTGTAATTGACATTAAAAAGCCTAAAAAGAGACTTAAAGCCTGTGATTTTGATAAGGACAAAAAAATATGGCAAAAAACCTTCACATGTTTAAAATTTGGAACAATTAGAACAAAAGCTGGAGAAAAGAAAGAAAAAAGACTTTATAAAATAAATAATGAAGTTAAAGAAATAATTAAAGACCAAAAACCTAATTTAGTTTGTGTAGAAAGCCTCTATTTTTTTAGAAACGCTAAAACTGTAATATCTGTTGGGCAAGCACAAGGAGTTATTTTTCAAGCTATAGCAGAAGCCGATCTTCCTTTAGAAACTTTTACTCCTCTTCAAGTTAAAAAGACTATTACAGGTTATGGAAGAGCAAAAAAGAAGAAAGTTCAAAAAGATATGCAAAAACTTTTATCATTAGAAGAAAAACCTACTCCTAATGATGCAGCTGATGCTTTAGCTCTTGCTATGACTTCTTTTCTTAAAAGCTTTGAGGAAGAAGAAGAGGATAAAAAGAAAAAGAAATCTAAAAAAAAGAAAAAGAAGAAGTCAAAAAAGAAAAAGAAGAAAAAATAGAAACTACTTATTAAAAAGCAATAAAAAAAGCGGGTCAGCCCGCTTTTTCTTTTTCTATTTTTCTTTATTTTTCAGGAACTATCTTTTTAAATTTTTTCTTACCTACTTGCAATACAAACTCTTTATCTAATTTGACTTCTTTATTCCAGTTTTCTACTTTATTTCCATCAATCTTAACCCCTCCTTGATCTACTAGTCTTCTTGCTTCAGAATTTGAAGAAGCCATTCCTGAAGCAGTAGTAAGTGTAATTATATCCACTTTATT
>CAYPLZ010000013.1:0-10920 GCA_964411855.1 uncultured Candidatus Saccharibacteria bacterium | reverse complement strand
ACTTTAAATGACTCTTAAGATACATTATGCGACATTCTTCTTCTATATTAATTTTTATTCCCTATAGTGTCAAGCTCTCTATTTTTAAAATAAACCCTTTGCCCAATCTTTTAGGTTCTGCCAAGCACTCTCTTTAACTTTGTCTGTGTCTTGCTTTATTTCATCCGCCTCTTTTTCAAGTTCCTCCTTTATAACTGGTTTTCTTTCTTCTACTTCTTTTTCTACTTTTGGCTTAACAACAGATAAAAACCAATTTTCTATTTTTGTCAATCCTCTATTCACTTGATACTCTATTTTGGGTAATATCTTATTATCTACAAAATTAATTACAGGATCTACTGCTCTATTCCATAATAAAGCTATGCTTTTTGGAATTCCATAAATAATTTCTCTTCCAATCTCTTTAAAAGTAGTTACTACTTCTTCAAAAGTTCCAGGAGGTTCTATCCCCACCCTATTCTCTACTCCCTGGCAGTGAGCTGGAATTAGAAAAGAAAAAATTAGAAAAATTAACAGAAAGCGTTTCATTTTTTAAACAATAAATTTATATTTTTGTCAAGATAGTTTCTCTTGTGCTTTTTGAAGTCTTCTTATGGTGCTTTTTCTACCAAGTACTGCTGCTATTTCAAATGGTCCTGCACTAGCCTCTTTTCCAGTAAGTGCAGCACGCACTGGCCAAAGAAGCCTACCTCTATCCCCTTCTTTTTCTGATTCTTTTAATAGAACTTCTTTAATATTTTCTTCGTTCCATTCTTCTGTTTCTTTTAGAACTTTTTCAGCATTATTTAAAGCTTCTTTAATTTCATTATCTTTCATATCTTTCCATTGCAATAATTCTTTTTCATAACTAATTTCTTTTTTGAAAAAGAAGTCAACTAATTCTGTTATTTCTGATAATAGCTTCAGTCTTTCGTGGTATAGACTTATTATCTTTTTAATGGTTTCAAGTTCAATTTCTTGATCTAGTTCCTTTATGTTATATTTATCTTCTTCTATTTCTTCTAAGAATTCTTCCTTAAGATATGGAAGGCATAAATTTGTAATTTCATCCAAACTTTTATTTCTAATATGAACACCATTTATGTATGTAAGTTTGTCTTTGTTAAAGATAGAACCTGATTTTTGTACTCTTTCTAAAGAAAAATTTTCAATTAATTCTTCCATACTATATATTTCTTTTTCGGTTCCTGAGTTCCACCCCAATAAAGCCATAAAGTTAATCAAAGCTTCAGGCAAATATCCCTTTTCTTTAAATTCTTCTATTGAAACAGCACCGTGCCTTTTGCTTAATTTGCTTTCATCTTCCCCAAGTATAAGTGGCAAGTGAGCAAACTTTGGGATTGGAAGACCAAGTGCTTTATAAATAAATATTTGCTTTGGAGTATTAGATAGATGGTCTTCTCCTCTAATTACATGACTAATTTTCATCTCATAGTCATCAACTACTACAGCAAAGTTATAAAGTGGAGATTCTAAATCTTTTGCAATTACAAAGTCTCCCATAAGGCTTCCATCAAAAGATACTTCTCCTCTTACAATATCATTAAATTTAATTTCGTGGTCCTTTGTCTTAAAGCGAATAACAGAAGACTCACCTGCGTCTAATCTCTTTTGAACTTCTTTATCAGATAAACTTCGACATTTACCAGTGTAACGAGGCGGCTCTCCTTTTGCTTTTTGTTTTTCTCTCATTTCATCTAGCTCTTCTTCAGAACAAAAACAATGATAAGCCTCTCCAGTTTCTAGAAGTTTATTTAAATACTCTTTATACTTTTCAGTTCTTTTACTTTGCCTATAAGGTCCAAATTCACTTTCTGTATCTGGCCCTTCATCCCAATTAGTTCCTAGCCATTTTAGACCTTCAATAATTTGAGTTTCATATATTTTTTTAGATCTTTCTTCATCGGTATCCTCTATTCTTAAAATAAATTTACCTTCTTTTTGCTTTGCAAAAAGGTAATTGTATAGTGCTACTCTAGCTGTTCCAACGTGAAGTGAACCAGTTGGTGAAGGTGCAAGTCTTACTCTTACTGATTTTTGATTTTTATTAGACATAATTTAGGAAAATAAATAAGAATTAATGTATTGTGCTATTATTTCGCTTGCTTTTGGTTTTGAAAACCTTTCAATCGCCCTTTTCATCTTACGAATTTTTTCTTCGTTTTCAAATAAAGTACTTATTCTTTCTAGGAAAAATCCAGTAGTAAAATTAGGTTCTTCTATAACAAGGCATCCTCCTTTTTCTGCATACGCATAAGCATTTTTAACTTGATGGTTTTGAGCTGACTCTGGTAAAGGAATTAAAATACTAGGAATATTACAAGCTGCTATTTCAAAAATACTTCCTGAACCTGCTCTCGAGATTACAAGATCAGCTGCCGCATAAGCATCAGCAAGATCCTTTTCTTTTAAAAACCCACGAGGGTGATAATATTGTTGTAGATTTTTAGACAAAACAGCTCCTGATTCAACCCATACCTGTTCAATATTATCCTCTCCGCATTGATGGATTATTTCAAAATCAAGCAAGAACTGAGGAAAAGCATTTAATACTTTATTATTAATTCTCTGAGCTCCTTGTGAACCTCCCATGATTAATATAACAGGCTTTTCTCCAGTTAATTCAAAGGTTTCTTTGGCTCTTTCTTTATCTCCATTAAGTATTTCTTTACGAATCGGATTACCCACTAAAATCATTTTATCTAAAGGAAAATATTCAGTCTTTCTAAAAGATACAAAAATTTCAAGGGCCATTCGGGAAGAAATTTTGTTTGCTAAACCAGGAGATACATCGGATTCATGGATTAATACAGGAGTTCTTAAAAGATAAGCGCTAAATACTGTAGTAACACCCCCAAAACCTCCTTTACTAAAAACTAGATCAGGAGCTAAAAGAAAGAGATAAAAGAAAGATTGAAAAAAGCCAATCGGAATTTTAAAAAAGATATCAATAAAGTTTTTTAATATTGCCTTTGGAGTCCAATACCTTCTAATTTTACCTGCCCAGATAGTCTTCATTTTAACTCCTTCGTTTTTAAGCAATCTGGAGGCAAATCTGTCTTCTGGTCCAATATAAAAAAATTCCACTTCCTTATTTGAAGGAACTTTTTCTTTTATATCTCTTATTATTGAAATAAGCGGAAAAATATGTCCGCCAGTACCGCCTCCGGTTAAAACTACTTTCATTTTTGTATTATATATGTCTTGATATATTTAATAAGATTCCTACTCCGATTAACTCAGTTAGCAAAGCTGTACCACCATAACTGATAAATGGTAAAGGAATTCCTGTGAGTGGCAAAATTCCTATTATTGCTCCTATATTAACAAAAGCTTGAAGAATAATCCAGAAGCTAATCCCAAAAGCTGTTAGCTTAAAAAAGGTGTCTTTTGAACTTATTCCTACATAGATACTACGAATAAAAAACACTATAAACAGTGAAATTAAAATCACTGCTCCTATCAATCCAGTTTCTTCTGCGTATAAAGCAAAAATTGAATCAGATATTGGTTCTGGAACAAATCCAAACTTTTGAATAGACATACCCAATCCCCTTCCTGTAATTCCTCCTGATCCTATTGAAATTAAAGCCTGCTTCATCTGATAACCAGCACCTAATGGGTCTAATTCAGGGTTTAAAAAGACTTTTATCCTTTGAACTCTGTAAGATGCAACATTTATTAAGAAATATAATCCACCAAACTCAATTAAAGCTAAAATTATACTATGAAAAAGGGGTGTATCGGCTATAAAATACATGATAGAACCGGTAGCAATAATAACTCCAAGTGTCCCGATATCAGGTTGAAGTATCAATAATAAGCTTATTAATCCAATTATTACAAAAAGACCACCTAATGTTTGTTTCTTATTGTTAGATTTTTTGGTTTTGCTAGTTAACCACGTAGCTAAGTATAAAATAAAGGTGAGTTTAAGAAATTCTGACGGTTGAACCGAAGTAAATCCTAGACTTAACCATCTTTTTGCTCCTTGAATTTCTATTCCTAGCTGTGGAACAAAGACTAAGCCAACCACAATAAGGTTCATAAAGAATAAAATAGGAGCTATTTTTCTAATTTTTTCTAAAGATATACGAGAAGCAATATAAGCTAAAATTAGACCAGGAATAAGCCCAAATAAGATTTGATGCTTAAGAAAAAAGGCAGGAATTATTTGATCTAAATTTCTTTTAGTGAAATTAGCAGCATGAGGGGCAGAAATACTAGTTAAAATTAAAATACCAAACAAAAGAATACTAGCAATAATTCCAAATAAAAAATAATCAATTTTTTTCTTACTTTTTTTAATCATTTCTCCCCTATCTTCTTAACATATTTTTTAAATAAATTTCCTCTTTCTTTGTAGTTTTCAAAAACCCCAAAACTAGCTGAAGCACAAGATAATAGGCAAATTTTACCCTTTTCTGTATTTTTATAACTAATTTGAACTGCTTTTTCCATGTCTTTTACATCAAATTTATTAATTTTAACTCTTTCTTTTTCAGGGATTGAGTTCCAAATTTTTTCTCCAGTAGGAGGAAATAAAATTAAATTTTTAATATTCTTTTCTACTATTTTTTCTCCAAGCCCAGTAAAATCAATTCCTTTTCTCTCATAACCTCCAGCAATTAAAGTCCCTACTCTATTTCCTAAAGAATCTAGAGCAGCAATTACTGCATTAGGATTTGTTGCCAAGGAATCGTTATAGAATGTTATTTCTTTAAAAGTCCCAACCTTTTCTAATCTATGCTTTAAAGTTTTAAAACTTTTAACTTCTTTAGCTATTTCCTTTTCTTTTATGTCGTATAGTCTGGCAACTTCTGCAGCTGCATTTATATTTAAAAGATAAAAGTCAGCTGGAAAATCACTTTCTTTAAAAGCTTCAAACAAAAGCCCCTCTTTTTTAACTTTTATAGGAATTGTTTTTGCTTTTGTTTTTTTAGCTAGATCCTTAATTTCTTTAATTTCGGGATTAAATATAAAATAATCGTTTTCTGTTTGATATTTAGTTATATTTGATTTAGCAGCTAGGTAGTTTTCAAATTTTTGATGCCAATTTAAGTGTTCTGGATAGACATTTAAAAAGACAGCAATATGAGGGCTATTTTTTATATCATAGAGCTGGTGGCTCGATAACTCGTAGACGAATATATCGCCTTTTTCAGCCCTTTTTAAAAGTGAGAGGGCTGGAGTACCAATATTACCTATAAGATGACTCTTGACCCCATTATTTTTCAATATGCGGTAAATTAATGTTGCAGTTGTGCTTTTTCCTTTGGTTGCAGTAACTCCAACCACCTCTCCCGGGCAATTTTCTAAAAATAATTGGGTTCCAGAGGTAACTAAATTATTTTCTTTAAGTTTATCTTCATATTCATGGGGTGGTATTCCAGGAGATTTAACAATAACTTGGTAATCTGAAAAAGAATCAAGGTAATTTTCTCCAAGATTCAACTCTATCCTTGCTTTATTTTTATTAATTAGCTTCTTTGTTTTTTCATTAAGATCTTCAAATTCTAATTGGTCTGCTAGGCCAATTTTCTTTTTGGGAAAAGTATCTAATAAAAAACGCAGGGCACTTCTCCCCTCTTTTCCTAAACCGAGTACTAATATTTTCTTATTTTTTAATTCCTTAATCTTCATTCTATATCCATCTTAACCTTTTTCACCCTTCTATTTCAATCTGATTAAGTTTTTAAATTGATCAGGAACAAAATTTTTCTTATTCCACTCCGAAAGTACCCTCTTTCCTTTTTCTAAAGAAAAATTATCTTTAAAATTATTTAATAAAGGAGGTAAGTTTTCTCCCTTTTCTTTGTATTTTTTAATTGCAAGCGAAAGAGCTGCTTTGACCTCTTTTTTAGTCCCAACACACTCAAATGGTTTTACTTTTTTTTCTAGAACCATAGATTCTAAAAGAGGAAGTAGTTCTTTGTCTTGAAATAAGTCTTTCTCAAATATATTTTGAAGTCTTTCTTTTTTCATAAACGGGAAAAGCATTAGATAAGTAAAAAGGCACTTCGGGCATTTACCACACCACTGCCCTTCTTCTAGAGAATTATCCTTAAAAGCATCGTTACAACTGATAAAGCTTTCAAAATATTCCTCAAAGTTACTAAACCTCTTCCCTATTTGAAGTTCGTTTAATGGCCTTAAAAAACTAAAGTATTCAAAATTATTATTTAAATATTTTTTACTATAATTTCTAAACTTTTTCTCAAATTCAAAGGTTTTTGAGTATTGATGATTTATCTCTTTTCCTAAATAATTAGTATTTCCAAAATTAGCACTCTTTTCATTTGAAAAAGCTACGTATTTAATATCAAAAATTGTACAAACTAAAGAAGTTAAAAAAGCAAGATAGGCAGAAAAAGGAGTATGTCCGTTTAAAAAACCTTTTCTATTTAACTCCAATAAATTTTTATCTATCTCTCTTTCTATAAAAATTGAAGGTAAATTAGATTTTGAAATAACTTTCTTAATGTTTTTATTAGGATTTAGGCTAAAAGCAATTAAATCTTTTTTGCTTTTTCTAATTAATTCTGTAGTTACAATAGAATCTTTCCCTCCCCCAATTGGAACTAGAACCCTCTTTTGATTTAGCTCTTTTTTATTTTTTTGAAACTCTTTTCCGTGAGATTCAATTCTTAAAAAGTTATCTTTTCTAAAATCTATTTCATTTTGATAAAAGAATTCCCCAAGTCCTTTTAGAATAAGACTTTTCCACCAGTCCCTTTGCCTATCGGTTAATTTTCCAGCCTTAATTACAATTAAAGGAGAGCAAGTTGCCTTCCAATAGCTTATCATTTCTATTAAACCAAGATTAAAAACTAAATTTTCAATCTGATCATGATCAAAATTTGCAGCATTGGGTATAGTTATCTTTGGTTCAAAAGAGATATCAGGAGGTACTTCAAAATTAAAAAAAACAAGAAGATCTTTGTCTTCTTTTTTTATGGAAAAATCTCTGTAAACAAATTTTGGATATTTTTCAAACTCCATTTTTTAACCAAGCATACGAATTGTAAAGCCTACTATAGCCATAACTACTCCAATGATCCAAAAGCGCATTGTAATCTGATAATGAGGCCATCCTAGAGCTTCAAAATGGTGATGGATTGGAGCGGCTTTTAAGACTTTTTTATTAAAAAACTTTTTAGATACTAGTTGCACTATTACAGAAGCAGACTCTAGCACTAGAAGAAAACCAATTACCGGCAAAACTAAGACAGAGTCAGTTAAAAAAGTAACCACAGTAAGGGTAGCACAAAGTCCCATAATTCCTGTTTCCCCCATATAGAATTTTGCTGGAGGAATATTATACCAAAGAAAAGCTAAAAGCGAACCAACAATTGCAGCACAAAAAGCAGCAATATCAATTTGGTTTCTAAATAAGGCAATTGCAATAAAAGAACCAAACATTGCTGCAAAAGCCCCTCCAGACAACCCATCTAAACCATCAATCACACCTCCGCTATAGGTTGCCATCATAGTTAAAACAAACAAAGGGACATACCAACCATCTATTCCGACTGGCCCATAGCCTGGAATATGAAAAGAATGCCAATTTAATTTGAAATAAAACCAGAGACCTCCTACTAAACCAATCAAAAGCATCACTCCAAGTCTAGTAGTTAGCTTTAAACCACCAGCAATATATTTTCCTTTACCCAAAGTCTGAATAAGATCATCTATTAAGCCTAAAATAGAGGCTGTAATCAAAGTAAAAAGCAATAACCATGTTTGCCCCCTACTCAAAAAATTAAACTTATCTAACCACCATATATCAGTAAATTTAGAAAGAAAAAAGAAGACAGAAATTAAAATTAAAACTGTTATCCAAATTAATAAACCTCCGAATCTTGGAATCTTAGTCTCTTCTTCACCATGAAATTTTTTAAAAATAGGAATCCCCTTTCCATCAATTGATTTTTCTCTTTTTTCATTTCTCCATAACTTATACTTGTTTAAAAACTTAATCAAAACTGGAGCAGCAAAAAAAGCTATCAAAAAAGAGAAAGTTCCAAGAGTAAATATCTTTATTGCACTAATTGCTGGTTCTATTTCTCCCATAATTAATTTTCAAGTTTTAAATTATTACATAAATTTATTATTTTTCGCATTTCTCTAAAGCGAGAATTTCTATTTTCAGAGCCAAGTAAAATATTAACGTAATGATAGCCTCTATCGTCTTCTAAAACCATAATTAGGCACCCCCCTGCTTTATTTGTATAACCGGTTTTACTTCCAATAATATTTGAATAATCAAAGATAAGTTTATTTGTATTCAAAGAACTAGGACTAGCCCCAATCATTAAAATTCTTTTTTCGTTTTCAAATAAATAGTTAACTAACTTCAATAGATCCTTTGTTGTTGAAATATTAGAGCCATGACCATTTTCTAAGCCGGAAGGATTTACAAAGTGGGTATCATTAAGTCCTAACTCTTCTGCCTTTGAGTTCATTTTAGAGATAAATTTTTCTGTTCCCATTATTTCAGTTAATGCCCAAGCAGCATCGTTGCTTGATCTTACGAGCATTACTTCCAATAATTCTTTTACAGTCTTTTCTTCTCCTTGTATTAGCTTTCCTGAATCACCATTTTTGCTTACTGCTCTTTCACTTATTATTGTAGTTTGGTCTAAGTCATAATTTTCAATTGCAACAACCCCGGTCATTAATTTAGTTAAACTCGCAATTGGTAACTTTTTTTGAAGATATTTCTTAAAAAGAATTTTCTTTTTATTGTCTTTTTCTCTAACTACAAGAGCAGATTTTGCTTCTATTTCAAGACCAAAATCTTCAAAAGGAGTTGAAGTATTAATTTCATAATTTTTCTCAAATGCTTGAGCTACTTCTGCAGAAAGGTAAGAATCAACTTTACCTTCAAGATCCATTGTTGCCCACCATCCAAAAACAAAAAGACAGAAAAAAGCAACAAATAGTTTTAAGAAAAATAGATGTAATTCAGTTTTTTTCTCCATAATATTTTAATTTTCTTCTTGGTCTTCCTCCTCCTCTTTTATGTCAAGACCAAGCTCATCTAATTGATCCTGATCAATTCTAGATGGCGCATCCATTAAAAGGTCTTGATGATCTCCTGTTTTAGGAAAAGCAATTACTTCTCTGATATTGTTTTCATTTAGCATTTTAGCTAATACTCTATCTACACCAATTGCTATTCCACCATGGGGAGGAACACCATACTTAAATGCTTCATAATAATTTGCAAATTTTTCTTTTGTTTCTTTTTCAGAATGACCCATTACCTCAAAAACAGCAGTTAAAACATCAAGATCTGTAATTCTAATGCTTCCTCCTCCAATTTCATATCCGTTTAAAACTAAATCATATTGGTAAGCCATAATATCTTCTGGCTTATTTTTTATCTTCTCAATATCGTCTGTTTTCGGTTTTGTAAATGGATTATGCATTGCCCCCCATTTGTTTCCTTTTCCAGGTTTTCTTTCAAACATAGGAAAGTTTACTACAAAAGCAAAAGCTAATTCATCAGGGTCATTCTTATCTTTTCTTAAATCAGGACAATCGCTATTATATTTTTCCATTGCTTCCTTATAATCTATTTTAGGAAAAGGATCATTTGTAAGCTTTTTTTCTGGAAATAGTTCTTTTACTAAATCCTTAAATAAGTTTTCCATTAATTCCATAACTTGCTCTGGAGAGACAAAAGACATTTCAAGATCAAGCTGAGTAAATTCAGGTTGCCTATCTGCTCTTGGATCTTCATCTCTGAAGACTCTTGCAATTTGAAAATATTTTTCTACACCAGAAACCATAAGCAATTGTTTAAATTGTTGTGGCGCCTGAGGAAGAGCAAAGAATTTTCCCTTCTTTAGTCTTGATGGGACAACAAAGTCTCTTGCTCCTTCCGGCGTACTTTTAGTTAAAATTGGAGTTTCTACTTCAACAAAATCTTTTTTATCTAAAAAGTCTCGCATAAATTTAATAGACTTGTGTCTTTTCTTTAAATTCTCAGCCATTCTTTGTCTTCTTAGGTCTAGATATCTATATTCCAATCTATTCTCTTCCCCTATTTCATAACCATTGTTATCAACTGCAATTGGAGGGGTTTCTGCCTTTGATAATATTTCAAGATCTGTAGCTTCTAATTCAATTTTTCCAGTTACAATCTTCTCGTTATGCATATTCTTAGGTCGAGGATTTATCTTTCCTTTTATTTTAACTACCCACTCCCCTCTTAAATTATCAGCTCTTTCATAAACCTCCTTGTTGTCTTGATTAAAGACAACTTGAATAATTCCAGTTCTATCTCTTAGATCAATAAAAATAATTTTTCCATGATCTCTTCTGGAATGCACCCAACCAGCTACAGTAACTTCTTCATTTTTATGATTAACAGTTTCTTCTATTGATATTTTTTCCATAATTAAATTTAGTACTTTTAAATCTATTAAGTTTTATCATTATAGGACAAAAAAAATGATAAAACAATTAATTATTTTAGATAACTTTCAATCAGCTTTATTACTTCATTTGGGGTATGGTTACTTTTAATAATATATTTATTAGCCCCCAGCTCTTTGGCTTTTTCTCTAATATCTGGAGTATCATAATTTGAAAAAGCAATAATTGGAGTAGATTTTATTTCAATTATTCCTTTGGCTTTTTCTAAAAAGACAGTTCCATCTTCTTCTGGAAGTCTAATATCTAGTAAAATTAAATCGTATTTTTCTTTTTCAATCTCCTTGATAGCTTCTTCTACAGAAAGAGCTGCATCTATCTTAAAGCCAGCCATTTTAAATTTATTTGTATAAATTTCAACCAGATCTTTGTCGTCTTCTATTAAAAGTATTTTTTTACTTTTTTTCATAAAATTTTAATTAACTTTTCTTATTTAAAATTACCCTATTCCTCTTAAAGAAACAAATTTTTTGTTCT
>CAYPLZ010000012.1:0-11721 GCA_964411855.1 uncultured Candidatus Saccharibacteria bacterium | reverse complement strand
GAACATGTCCTTCCCAAGGATAAGATGGGAGTTCAATTCTCCTTACCCGCTCACTGATAGATAAAAAATTATTAATTTAAAAATTTTATGAAAATGGAAAAAATTAAATTTGTATTGGGGTTGCTTTTAATCTCAGGTTTAATTGTTTATTCTGTTGCTTCTAATCTTGATACTTTTTCAAATCCAGATTACTTAAATAATAAGTTATCAGCTTCAGTAAATGAGGTTGATATTAATCCGGAAAATAGCAAAGAAGATAGTTATAATGGAGAGAGTTATAAGTTTGAAGCTCCAGCTGATTGGAAGGTAATAGACGGAGATAAGATTAGAATTCAATCTGGTAATAAAGAAATAATTCATTTTTCAGAAGATAACCCTTATAACTTACCAGTTAAAAGATGGGTGGCTAGGGACATGACAGATAAAATAATGACAGGTAGAGAAGAGGTAAAAGTAGGAGAATATTACTTAAACGAAATTGAATTAGAAAGTTTTTTTAATAATATTTTATCTAAAAAAGAAAAAGAACAAGTAGATGCTCTAGGTTATCTAAACTATAATTCAATGCAACACTTGTATTTAGAAGACGGAAATAATGGAAAACAAGTTATTCAATTAACTTCAAGAGAAGGTAAATTCAAAGAAGAGTTTTATACTTCTTTAAATTCTAAGGTTCTAGTCTTTACTTATAACGCTGATTATGGAGAGAACATTGAAAAGTATAGATCTGCTATCAAGGATATTATTAAGAGCTTAGAGTAATGAAAAAATCTGATATATTTTCTTTATCTCCTAATATCTCAGAGAAAAAAGTTGATTTTAATTCTGTTTCAAAACTTCCAAACCCAATAAGGGATTATTTTAAGAATGTTTTAAAAGAGGGCCAATCTTATATCAGCTATGTTGAATTAGAGCATAGTGGTAAGTTCAAGATTGGTCCTTTTTGGTTGCCTATAACTGGGAAAGAATATTTTACTTGTGCTAAGCCTAATTTTTATTGGGAAGGAAAAGTTCCTTTATTTAAAGCTGTTGATTATTATTTAAATGGAAAAGGGACTTTAATTGTAAAACTTTTTTCTAAATTTATACTTTTTGAAGAGAAAGGAGAAAAGATGAATTCTGCTGAAATATTACGTTGGTTAGCTGAAAGTCCTTGGTACCCAACTGCTCTTTTACCAAAGGAAAATTTAAAATGGGAAAAGATAAACGATGAGAGTGCTAAAGTAACTTTAATAGATAGAAATATTAAAGTAGAAGGCATTTTTTATTTTAATAAAGGAAAGATTATTAAGTTTAAAGCAAAACGCTATAAGGATAATAAATTAAGGGAATGGATTGGTACTTACAGGAATTATAAAGAAATTGATGGTTATAAAATTCCTACACGAGTTGAAGTGAAATGGAGAATAGATAGAGAAGATTTTAAATATGCTGATTTTAAAATTGAAAATATTAAATTTGATTTAATTTAAAAGTGTGCTAAAAAAGTAGAGGAGGTGAGTTCTTTGAAACTTAATACTAGAAAGTTGGCAAGACAGAAAAGCACGATTGGGAGAAGAAGAAAGAGTTATTCTGATCAGGACAGACTCTTTTTTAGTTTTGAAGATCCTTTTTGGATTGATCAGAATTTCAAAATTGCTCTTTCTAAGGCTTACAGGAGGATGGAAGGAAAGACTCAGGTTTTTTATTCTCCAAAAACTCCTCATGCTAGAACAAGAATGACCCATACCGCTGAGGTGAAATCTTTAGCATCATTAATTACCAGAAACCTAGGATTAAATCATCATCTTGCAGAAGCTATTGCTCTAGGTCATGATATAGGGCATGTTCCTTTTGGACATTTAGGAGAAAGGTTTTTAAGCAAGAAATTAGGAAAGCCTTTCAGGCATAATGCTTTTGCAGTAATAATAGCTGAAAAATTAGAAAGAGATGGAAAAGGTCTTAATCTTTGTTATGAAACATTAGAAGGAATTTATCGTCATTCTGGAAAATTAACTAAGTTTGATTATAGTTATCCTCAGGAATATTTTGCAGTAAGAATTGCGGATAAGGCATCCTATGTTTTTAGTGATTACAATGATGCAAAAAGAATGGGTTATGTTAAAGAAAGTAATAAAGAAAACCCAATAGAAAAATTAGGAGACAATCAAAGAGAAAGAATTAATAACGTATTCCATGCAATATTTGAAGAAAGTATGAAGAAAGGTAAGCTCTCTTTTAAAGACTCAAGGACAGCAAAGCTATTTAAGAATGCTTATGATTGGATGTTTGAAAAAGTATATGCAGAAGCAGATAAAGAAATCGATATTATGTTATTAGAAAGAGGTTTTGAATATGTTAGAGATTTTGATTTTGATCCTATAATTGCATTTGGTCTTTTAACAGAAAAAGAGATTAAATACTTTGCAAGATTAAATCATATTAATAGAGAAGAAGTAGAAGCTACAGGAATAACAGAAATTTTAGAAGGAGTAGGAGATATTGAAGTTAATGATTTTTCTTCTTTTTGTTTTAAAAAGGAAGACTTCGAACGATATTAAAACTTAATTTTAGTGAGCGCTCTTTTAAAAGAGCGCTTTTTCTTTTAATATAAAGATGAAGATAATAACTTATATATTTTATTATGGCTAATAAAAAACCAGTCAAAATATTAGCTAAAAGATTTGTAACTCATGATGTTAGAAGTTTTTTGATTGAGAAGCCAAAAGGTTTTGAATATAGTCCGGGACAGGCAACAATGGTAGCAATAAACAAGAAAGGATTAAAAGAGGAAGATCGTCCTTTTACTTTTACCTCTTTAAACGAAGATAAAGTATTAGAGTTTACTATTAAAGGATATTATGATCATGATGGAGTGACTAAAAAAATTCATCAATTAAAACCTGGTGATGAATTACTTATTGGTAATCCTTGGGGAACTATTCAATATGAAGGCGAAGGTACTTTTATAGCTGGAGGAGCAGGAATTACACCTTTTATTGCAATACTGAGAAACTTAAAAAGAAAAAGGAAAATAGGGAATAATAAATTGATTTTTAGTAATAAGAAAAAAGAAGATATAATTCTAGAAAAAGAATTAAAAGATATATTTTCTGAAAAACCAGAAAATTTAATATTAACTCTTACTAGAGAAGAGAATTCTAATTACAAAGATAGTTTAATTGATAGTGATTTTTTAAGAAAGCATATTGATGATTTTTCTCAAAACTTTTATGTTTGTGGCCCTCCTGCTTTTAATGAAGATATTATGGATGCCCTAAAGAGTTTAGGTGCAGATCCTAAAGCATTAGTATTTGAAGAATAGAACTTGCATTTTTTTAACTTTGTGGTATTGTATTTAGACAAAGGAGGGATTAGTTTATGAACTTTTTAGAAGATATAAGTGAAGGCAAGGAAGAAGAAATTAAAGAAATTAGAGAATTTGTAGAGAAAGAGAGAAACAGATCTAGAATTGAAATGGATAATTTGGGAACTTCGCACAGAAGTGAAGGATCCTGCTATGCTTATGGTGAATTTCATAATCTTGTTTATGCTCAACTCCTTCATACAAAATATCCTTATGGAGGGTGGCAAGAATTAAAAGGAGAAGTCTTAGAAGGAACTCTAGAGTTTATTAGAAATATTAAAGAGTATAGAAAAAATCAAAAGTCTCAGTAAAAGCTGAGGCTTTTTCTTTTGGAAATTTATTGGTAGAATTCTAATAATCAAAGTATGCAAAATTATATAAAAAAAATTAAAAATGACTTGGAAAGGAAAAGAAACTCAGAATATGCGAAAAAGATGGAGCAATATATGAGAGACCAGTTTAAGTTTTTAGGAATAAAAGCAGACGAAAGAAGAAAAGTTACCAAGAAATATAAAAAGAAAAAGAACAGACCAGAATACAAAGAACTGGAAGATATAATTAAAAAATTATGGCAATTGTCAGAAAGGGAATATCAATATTTTGCTATTGAGCTTCTAGAGAAATACAAAAAAGAATTTACTGAAGAAATATTTAGTCTTTTTGAATATATTATTATCAATAAATCTTGGTGGGATACTGTAGATAGGATTTCTAAGAATTTAGTAGGAGAATATTTTAAAAAATTTCCTGAGAAGAAAAAAGAATATATTGAAAAATGGATTAATTCTAATAATATTTGGTTACAAAGAAGCACTCTTTTGTTTCAGCTAGCTTATAAAGAAAATACTGACAAAGAATTGCTTTTTAAATTAATCAAAAAACTAAAAAACAAAGATGAGTTTTTTATTCAAAAAGCAATTGGTTGGGCACTTAGGGAGTATTCTAAAAGCAACAAAGAGGTAGTTAAGAAATTTATTAATAATAATGATCTTTCCTCTTTAGCTACTAGAGAAGGATCAAAATACATTTAACTTATGAAAGATTCTGTTAGTGCTGTAATAATTAGAGACAAAGACAATAAGGTATTTATAGGAAAGAGAAGTTTAAATAAAGAATATTCTCCAGGAGAATGGGAAACTATTGGAGGAAGAGTAGAAAAAGGAGAAAAGATAGAAGAAGCTTTAGAAAGAGAAGTAAGGGAAGAATTAAATGTTAAGATAGAAAAAGTTAGATATTTTAAAGATTATAGTTTTGATGGAAGAACTTTCAAACATTTTATTATTAAATTAAAAAATGAACCTAAACCAAATAAAGAGGATTTTGAAGATTGGGGATGGTTTAATAGAGAGGAAATAAAAAATAAAGAATTTGCTATAAATTGTAAAGAAAAATTATTAGATTATTTTGAGTATGCCAAAACAAAGTGATAAAGCAAAAATTTATCCTTATAGTGAAGACTTCCCAAAACTTTTTAAAGCAAAGAAAGAAGAAATTTTAGAATCATATGATGATTGTGAAATTCATCATATTGGAAGTACTGCTGTTGAAGGGTTAGGTGGTAAAGGAATAATTGATATCTTAATTACTATAAATAACTGGGATAAAGAAAAAGATCTTTTAAAAGCTCTTGAAAAATTAGGATATACTCATATTCATGAAAGAGAAAACGGAAGAAGGTTTGTAAGCAAAGAACCTTCAAATGTAGGCTATAAAGATTTTCACATTCACATAGTTAAAAAAGGGAATAAAGAGTATGAAAAAGTAATTTCTTTTAGAGATTACCTTAGAGAAAATCCGGATAAAGCAGAGGAATACTTCAAAATTAAGAAAAAAGCAGAAGATTTACCTCTTTCAACTTATAATGAGAAAAAGAATGAATTTTTTAAAAAGATAAAAGGATTAAAACAATGAATTTTAAAGAAAAATTAAAAAAATTTAATTTTACTCCTAATAATTCTATTGTAATTGGATCAGGTATTTTGAATAAATTAAAAATAAGGGAAAGTAACGATATTGATATTGTTACTACTGAAGAAAAATATAATAAAATTAAAGAAAAAGAAGAGTTAACCGAAAAGAAAACGCATGGTAGAAAAATTTTAACAGATGATGTTTTTGAAATTGGCACAAGTTGGGAAACTAATAATAAAAAGTGGAAATTGAAAGATCTTAAGAAGAAATCAACTATTATTAAAGGAATTAGATATATAAGTATTGATTTCCTTCTTAAAGTAAAAAATAGCTGGATAAAAAATGGAGAGGCTAGAGAAAAAGACATTAAAGATGTAAAATTAATAAAACAATATATTAAAAATAAAAATGCTTGAATCACCACATTTTAATCCAGGAAAACTTGAGATATATACTGGTCCTATGAGAAGCGGAAAGACTAGGGAACTATTAAATCGAGTTGATAAAATTAGTTATGTAAATGGCTATAATGTTTTGCTTGTAAAACCTAAAGTAGACACAAGGGATCAAAGTATAAAAACAAGATTTGGAAGCTTATCCTTTCCTTGTAATTTTATAGATGAACAAAAACCAGAAAAAATTTTAAATATTGTTAAAAAAAATGACAAAATAATCGCAATAGACGAAACTAACTTTTTTTCTAATAAAATTGTTAAAGTAGTAGAAAAATTATTAGAGCAGAATAAAAATGTTTTAATTGCAGGACTTGACTTAAATTTCAGAGGAGAAGTCTTTGGTCCAATGGGAGAATTATTAGCTAGGGCAGATGAAGTTAATAAATTAAAAGCAGTTTGTTGCTATAAAAATTGTGATCAGCCAGCAACTAGAACCCAAAGGCTAGTAAACGGAGAACCTGCACCATATGATGCTCCACTAGTTTTAATAGGAGATGATAAAGAGGGATATGAGCCTAGATGTTTAAATCATCACAAGGTTCCTGGAAAAGATTAAACTATAAATAAAAAAGAATAAAAAAGAGAGCAAATAAATAGTATTTGCTCTCTTTTTCTTTGTTTTGTGGTATAATATGTAATGTACTTTTTCTATTATTTCTTAACAATTTAATTTATATAATCTTATGAAAAAGAAACCTTTTATTTTAATCTTTGGGGTATTAATTTTAATAATTGCCTCAATTTTTTTATTTTGGGGGTTAAATAATAAAAATACAGACTCTAAGTCTCAACAATTACTAGATCCAGAGATAAGAGAAAGAATGACAGAGGAACAAAAAAGAATTGCAGATGCTTCTCTTCAAGAACCAAAAGTAAGGAATGATACTATATCTAAAATAAATAGAAGTTTAAAAGAAGGCAACTTAACTAAAGAAGAAGCAGTTAAATTACGCCTTACAGCCTTAATTCAACCAGAAGAATTACCCAAGAACTATAAAGGAGAATCACCCAAAGGACACTCTTCTCTTACAAGTGATACAAAGTGGATTTTAAACAATTGGGATAATTTTAATCAAGAACAAAAAAATTATTTTGAACCTTATATACTTCCACCAGATAATGAAAGAAGTATTTTTTATCCTAAAAAAGAAGTTAGTTCTTTATTTATTCCTACAGTACAAGCTTCAGATGAATTACTTTACTCTCGAAAAGTTGAATCTCCGGGAGAAGCAAAGATCTATTATTTTTTAAAAAGTTCCTGGAATGAAACAGAAAAAGAAAAAATTCGAGACAAAGCCACGGTAGTTGAAAAGGCTTTAGATGATGCTTGGCCTAAGTTTCGTAATTTACTAGGGATAGATCTTTCTGAAAGAGTTTATATCTATCTGCTTGATATGGAAGATTATGGTAGCGCTCAAATGTTCGAAACAGATGGGGCAAAACGTTGTCTTGTTAAACTTAAACAAAGTGAAGATGATGAAACCTTAAAAGCTAGTTTAGCGCATGAGCTTTTTCATTGTTTTCAGTACCGTATGGATTCCAAGTATGAGAAAAGCGAAAATGATATTAATTGGTTAGCAGAAGCTACTGCTGTTTGGTCGGAAGACTATGTTTATCCGAAATATAATAGCGAACATTTATATCTATTAGATGGTTTTTTCTCTCTTTTAGAAGACGAATTTATGTATGCTGATGATTATCGTGAATACGGCCATTATATGTGGTTTTTCTTCATAACCGATCATTATCAAAATGAAAATTATGTAGCACAAGTTTTGGAAGCTGGGGCAGATGGTTCTATTCGCCAGTCTCTTCCGACTGGCTTAACAGATTATAATGAAGCATATCGTCAGTTCTCATATTATAATTGGAACACCAAGCCGTTTTTAAATTATGAAGATAAGCCAGAATTTATTGAGGTTTTTCCTCAAGGTGATGCTCTTAAATATATAAATAAGTTTGAAAAAGGTACGCAAGAATATCCAATTACACTTAAACCAGGGAGTATGCAGTACTATGCATTTGCATTTGATGAAAGTGATGAAGGTGCACACTTTGCCAAAGTAAAAATTAAAGAACATTCAGAGAATGTATCTGTAACTGCTATATTTAAACAAGATATAAATCCACATACAGAAGACTGGAGTAGGCCTGAAGAAAGAGAATTTTGTGTTACAGATAATGATACTGAATTATTAATATTGGCAGTTGCTAATTCAGATCAGTCAAAGGATGCTAATTTGGTTTTTGAATTTGAAATGGAAACAGAATGTCCTTTAGTACCACATGGGTATATAACTATAGAAGAAAGTACAGATGGTCCTATGGGAGGAACATCTGTCACTATGCGTTCTGAAGAAGTATTGGAATACAATGAAGAAGATGATACTTATGATATTGTTAAGCGAACAGTTAATTGTGAAATGAATTCTCTAGCTGAACAACCAGCTATGTATGGCGCTCCTGCTTACAGAGTAGAAGGAAATGGTAGTGGTAGTTTAAATGAAGATTATTATGATATGGAAGATCGTCCTTGGCGAATATATATGGAAGGTGGAAAAGAAAATTCTATTAATATTGGCCCCGACACAAAAGATAAAAGATGGGTTAAGAATGTTATTAGCACAACTGGATCTCCTTCTAGAATAGAGAACACCACCTGTGCTGGTGGAGCCTGGCCAACTGACTACACTTTAAAGCCAAATCAAATAACTGAATATGGTATTAAAGGTAGTGACACTTTAGATATAGCTCATTTGGGGGGAATAGGAAAACTTAAAATTGAGTTTGAATATCACTATAAATAAAAAAGTATTAATAGAATTAATTAAAATGCGAAAGTATATCTATCCATTAATAATATTTTTATTACTTTCAACAAATGTATCTGCAGTTGAAAACGCAGACCTACTTAATACTACCTTAGATGATAATATTAACTCTGAGGTAAGCACATTGCTTAATTCTACTTCAACAAGTGATACAGAAATTTCTCTTAATCGAGAAGGAAAATTCTTTGGAGTTGTAAAAAAAGAAAAATTTGGAATTATTTTTGATAATGATGAAAGTCTTGTTATAACATTAGAGCCAATAGAAGATAAAACAAACTTAGGAATAAAACAGGCTATTAGTAAGAATAAAGAAAAATATTCAGAAAAACTTTGTATCGAAAAATATGGAGCATGTGAATATACAAAAGAAGGATATAAAAAAATAAAAAAAACCAAAATAGGATTTTTCCAAAAAGTTAAAACCTTCTTTTATAAAATCTTTACTTTCTTTTCCTCTCCTACAAAAAAACTAGAAGAAGATTTTAATAAGATATCTAAAAAAATGGATCCTAAAGAAAAGGAGAAACTTCAGGGAGATATTTGGATAGAAATTTTTGATTATAGAGAGAATAAAGGAAAGGAAGGGTATGGTAAAGAAAAATCATCAGAAATAAGTAAAAATATTTTTAAATTAATAGCTAATGCAGATTCCTTAAAAGATATAATAGAACTCAGAGCACTTATAGACGAATATTGTTATGAAGAAAATAAAGAAAAAGGCTATGAAAGCCCTAAATGTCAGGTTTTAAGAGCAAAATTGAAAGAAAAAGGGGATGAATTAAAAGAAAAACTTTTTGCTGAAATTGATGAAAACAAAAAAGATGGGTTAGCAAAATTAATGAAATTAAGATCTGTTTTAATGGCTCAAGAGAAAGCAAGCAAAGGCACCTCTTTTGCTAAAGGAGAAACAGATGAATGGTTTTCTACAGAAAATGTTACAAAAATTAAAAGAAAAATTAAAGAAAAAGCTAAAAAATGGTGGAAAAAGCACCTAGAAGAAGACTGTACTATTGAAAATATTTTTCAATGGCGAATATTAGCACTAGCACATGAAACTGCTACAGGAGAATATAAGGATTCAAATTCCGTATTTGGAAAGTATGGCGGGCAACTTAAAGAAGATGTAAAAAAGAAAGCAGCTGGGTTAGTTGCTGCTAATTTAATTGAAATAGATATTTGTAATCCTGATTTAGATAAACTAGCAAAATTAATGGATAAATTAATTTATAAAGATATTAAGGGTAGTCCAGTGTATGATGATAGTTGCCAGTTAATTCTTCCGAAATCAGCTTGTGAAGCTTTAAAAAACAAAGATCTTCAAGAGGCTTATTCTATATTATTTTATAAAGCTGGATTTGGTAAAGATAATCCAAATTCTTTACCGGTGCCGCCAATAGATTGTGAAAAAGACAAAGACTTTCGAACTCAAGAAACAGATATTGATAAAAATAAAGAAAACCAAAGTGTTGTAGAGGAAGAATTAGATACAGAAATAATTGAAGATGCTGGAACCGGAACTACAACTGAAGATATATGTAGTTTATTAATTTTTGAAGATGAGGTTATAGGTTGGGATTATAATGTAGAAAATTGCATTAAAAATCATAATGAAGGATTAGTTTGTTGGGTACAATGTGGATTTGATCCACCCTTAGTAATTAAAGATAAAGAGAGAAAAGAATGCTATGAAACAGCAGGAGGATATCTTCATGAAGATTTAATTATACCTTGTTCTTCTAGGCCTATGCCTATGGAAGGAATAGAGGAGTGTGTTAAAGAGTGTTTAATGGAGTAAATGTTTTAATATAATTTACGGTAACTTATTATTGACAATTACCCTCTTTTTTGGTATAGTTTTAGACATTGGAAATGACCTTTTAAACTTAATATATAAAAAGAGGTGAAGAGAAATGGAAGATAGTGTTGCGGTTGTAATTCGTTCTTTTCAGGCAGGAACTGGAAAAGATGGGAAAAAATTTGATTCAGAATATTTTTCTAATATAGTAGTAAGCACTATTAGAAGACTACTTAGAGCCGAAGAAATAGTAAAGACAATTGTTGTAGTAACAAATGGAGAAGAAGGTAATCCATTAGCAGAGCATAAAAATAAAGATGGAGAATATCCAACTATAGCTGCTCTTAAAGCAATATTTCCAAAAGAGATTAATGAAAAATTTATTATCCCTCATGTTTGTAAAAGATGGGGGCCTAATCCAGGAAGTACTATTGCTTTAAATCAAGGAGCAGAAATTGCTTGTAAGAATGCGAGTGCTAATTGGATATTAAATCTATCTCCAGAAATTCAAATGAATGGTTACCTTATTGCAAAAGCTTTAAGCTTTGCAGAGCAAAGAAATTTATCAGTAGTTGGTTTTTTAAGAGAAAACTGGTGGGAGCGAGCACAATGGAATGTAGTACAAAATACAGCAGCATTATGGAAATTAAGCTTATTACAAGAAATTAATGGATTTTCTGAAAAATGTAATGGAACTGGAAGAACCATTCAGCATGAAAAATACGGAGAAATTCCAGTTGCTGGCATGGAAGACTTTCATGCAATACTAAGAATACTAAAGAAAAGATCAAATCAAGAAAATAGTTTACGTTGGGGAATGGTAGGAAGATCTAATCCATTAAAGTGGAATACTGATTTTAAACCAGGAAGCCAAAGAGAAAAAAGACACTTAGAGAAAGTAGCTAGACAGTATAAGGTAATGCAAATTTATGCAAATGAAATTTTTCCAGAGCTTTCTTTTAAAGAAGTAATGGGAAAGATTTTTAGCTGTTATCATCAAAAATAACAAAAGAAGAAGAGTTCCTATTAGAGAAGCAACAATTGATGCTTTAGACAAAAACAAAGAATATACAACTCATGTTACATTAAAATATGAAGGAAGGAATAGTTAAAAAAGATTCTAAGCTCCAAATAAAAGCTTAAATATTATACAAACCACTCCAAAAAGGAGTGGTTTTTCTTTATTAGGGGCTTTTTAGGTGATATAATTAAATTGAAGATTATAATATAAAAACTAATATGATTTTAAAACTTTACCTTATTGCGTTACCAACTTTTTTTGTTATTGATATGATTTGGCTTGGATTGGTAGCAAAAAAGTTTTATCAAGAACAAATTGGCTTTTTAATGAAAAGTAATATTAATTGGGTAGCAGCTTTGGCT
>CAYPLZ010000011.1:0-14689 GCA_964411855.1 uncultured Candidatus Saccharibacteria bacterium | reverse complement strand
AAACAGAGGCTGTCTTACAGCCATAATATAAAAATATGGATAACAATATTCAAAAAAATATAAGAAAGGTTAGCGACATACTTATAATCTTTCTAATAATTCTAACTATCTTTGTTGGAATTAAAGCAAAAAATGAATTTGTAGAAGGAGGTTATATTGGGGACGAAATGAGAAATACTGTTTCAGTCTCCGGGACAGGTGAGGTTTATGCTAAACCTGATTTAGCTACAATTGATTTTTCTGTCAGAACAGAGAAAGAGACTGTTGAAGAAGCTTTAAGCGAAAACTCAACTAAAATGAATGAAGTAATTAATAAGATGAAAGAAGAGGGCGTTAAGGAAGAAAATCTTAAAACTACCTCTTTTAATATTCGACCTCGCTATGAATACAGAGAGACTAATAAAGAAATCTATCCCCCAACAGGGGAAAGAGTATTGGTAGGATATGAAGTATTGCAAACTCTTCAAATTAAAACAAAGGAGCTAGAGAAAGTTGGAAATCTAATTGATACTGCAACTCAGGCAGGAGCTAATGAAGTTGACAGTTTTAACTTAAGTATTGAAAATGAGGATGAATTTAAAAAGCAAGCTAGAGAAAAGGCAATAGCATTAGCTAAAGAAAAAGCTTCTAATATTTCCACTCAACTTGGAGTTGAGCTGGGAAAAATAATTAACTTTAACGAACAAACTTCAATTCCAAGATATAGCTATGATATGGCGCAAGGTTTAGGAGGAGCTGAAACAAAAAGTGCAGCTCCTACTATTGAAGCTGGCGAAAATAAAATTGAAGTTTCAGTTAGTATAACTTATCAAATTGATCAGTAAAAAAATTAATGTCCTTTGATTGCTTAACGAAGAAAAGACAAGGAAAAATTTTATTCACCTTTATTTTAAGCATCCCTTTATTTATTGGAGGGATGCTTTTAATAAATTTCAATAGTGGCTTTGTTGACTATCCTGTTTCTGTTTCAGTTCAACATAATAATCATCCTGTACCAGCAGAGGAGTGGATAACCCTTACCCCTTTTAAAGTAAATTCAGATAATTATATTAGAATAAATTTACCTGAAAATAGAATTAGTGTTTATAAAGACAGAGAAGAAAAAGGTAGTTTTGAAATATTAACAAAAGGAGATCCTCAAAAGTGGGGAGGAACACCAGCTGGAAAGTATAAAGTGCAAGCTAAATTTCCATCAACTTATTCAAAAGTATCTAATGTCTTTATGCCTTGGGCGATTAAGTTTTATGGAAAGTACTATATTCACGGCCAACCTTATTATTACACAGGCGAAAAACTTTCTTCTGATTTTTCAGGAGGATGTTTAAGACTTTCCGACAAAGATGCAAAAAAATTATATAGTATGGTGGAATTTGGAATGCCAATATTAGTAACCACTAAAAAACCTAAAGATTATTCTTATCCTAGAGAAGCAATTAAAAACCACCCTCCAATTTCTGCAGAAAGTTTCTTAGTAGCGGATCTAGAATCTGGCTTTGTCTTTGATAGTAAAAATACTTCAAAAGTATTACCAGTTGCTTCAATTACAAAACTAATGACAGCTACTGTTATTGCAGAACAAGTTGATTTAAGAAAATCAATTGTAGTAAGAGATTATATGCTAGACGAGTGGGGGACTACAGAGGGCTTAGAAAAAGGAGATAGAATAAGTTTAATTGATTTGTTTTATAGAAGCCTAGTAGAGTCTTCTAATAATGCTGCTTCTGTATTAAGCTACTTTTTAGGAGAAAAAAGGACAGTAAACTTAATGAATGAAAAAGCCAATTCGATATTTATGAGAGATACTCATTTTGTAGATAGTTGTGGTTTTAAAAACAAAAACAAATCAACTACAAAAGATCTATTTCATTTAGCACGCTACATTTTAAATAATAGAGTTCCTTTATTGGAAATTTCGCAAGGAAAAGAGGTTAGAGATTTTGACCGACTTAATCTTAAGCTTGATGACTTGTGGAATAAGAATATCTTTATTAAGGATAGTACATTTATTGGAGGAAAAACTGGTTTTACAGAAGAAGCTTCTAATACAGGATTATTTATTTTTGAATTTGAAGATAGAAAAATAGCAATAATTATTTTGGGCTCTGATAATTTAAAATGGGATACTCAAAAATTATATATTTGGCTTAGAGATAACTATTTTAAAAAAGAGTAACTCTTGATATAATTATAGTAGATAAAGAAATTAAATTTTAAAAAATTATGACTAAAAGGAAAGGAAGTCCTAGAAATAGGCCATCTCACTTTCCAAAATCTAAAAAGGAAGAGAGTGAATACGGACCAGGAAAGAAAGATATATTAGTTTGTAAAAGATGCAAGGCTGCTTATTGGTATAAATCTTGGCATCATAATCTAGATGATTATCCTGAATTGGATGTTGATAAGAATATAAAGTTTACTTTGTGTCCAGCTTGTAAGATGATTAAACAAAATAAATTTGAAGGAGAAATAAAAGTATTTTCCGTTTCGTCTAAAATTAGAGAAGATGTTATAAATACGATCCAAAATGTAGGAGAGACAGCTTATAATAAAAATTGTCAAAACAGATTAATCTCTCTTAAAAAGAAAGAAGGCGGTAAGAAGCTAGTAGGGCATACTACAGAAAATCAATTAGCAGTAAGGATAGGAAAGAAAATTGCTCAAAGCTTTAATGGAGATGTAGAAATTAATCATTCTAAAAAAGAATCAGTGAGTAGGGTAAAAGTAGATTTTGGGAAAAAATAAATATTGACAACTTATTTTCTGCTTGTTATTATTAAAACCGACCCATGAGGTCGGTTTTTAATTATCTTTAAGTTAAAATATATGAAAATTAGTACTAAATCACAATATGGATTAAGAGCGATGAGCTACTTAACAGAAAAGAATGAGAAAGGTAAAGTATCATCTTTAAATGAAATTGCTGAAGCAGAAAATATTCCAGCAGATTATTTAGAAAAGATTATGGGAAACTTAAGAGAGAGTAATTTAGTAGAAAGCAAGAAAGGAGCAGGGGGTGGTTATACCTTAGCTAGAAAACCAAAAAAGATTAGTGTGAAAGATATAATTGATGCAGTAGGAGAAATGGAAGGATTAGTAGAATGCTTAAAAGAAGGTAAAAGAAATTGTAAATATGAAAAACACTGTGTAGTAAAAGTAGTATGGGAAAAATTAGAAAAATCTCTTTATTCAACTTTAGAATCAATTAAATTAAGTGATTTAGATCACTCTAATAAAAATTAAAAGAAAAAATTATGAAATATTTTGATTTTGCAGCCACAACTCCTGTCGATAAAAGGGTTATAAACGCCATGTTGCCGTATCTAAAGGATAAATTCGGCAATCCCTCATCAGTGCATAGTTATGGCCATAAGGCAAGAGAGGGAGTCGATAATGCAAGAGAACAAATTGCTAACTTTTTAAATTGTAAAGAAAAAGCAATTACCTTTACTGGCTCTGCAACTGAAGCAGATAACTTAGCATTAAAAGGAGTAGTAAAAGCAAGTAATAAAGAAAAACCTCATATTATTACCACAGAGATAGAACACCATGCAATACTAGATAGTTGTAAAAGTTTAGAAAAAGAAGGAGTAGAAGTAACTTATTTGCCTGTTGATAAAAATGGTTTTATTAAGCCAGCTGATGTAAAAGATGCTATTCAAGATAATACTGTACTTGTTTCAATAATGTATGCAAATAATGAAATTGGATCAATTCAACCTATTAGAGAAATTGGCGAATACCTTAGTACTTTAGATGGAGTCTATTTTCATACTGACGCTGTTCAAGCTGTAAACTACTTAGAGTGTGATGTTAAAAAATTAGGAGTAGACCTTATGACAATAAGTGCCCATAAGATTTATGGGCCAAAAGGTATCGGGGCTCTGTATGCAAACCAAGAAGTTCCAATTGAACCAATTTTACATGGTGGTGGGCAAGAAATGGGTTTGCGGTCAGGCACTGAAAATGTTCCAGGAATAGTTGGTTTTGGCAAAGCAATTGAAATTGTTAATAAAAATCAAAAAGAAGAAAAGAAAAGGATTAAAGCAATGCGAGACGAAGTTATTACTAGAATACTAGATGAGGTAGAAGATGTAAGTTTAAATGGGCCAAGGAAAAATAGATTAGCAAACAATATTAATTTTAGTTTTAAAAATGTTGATGGAGAAGGGGTAGCAATTGCTTTAGATCAAAAAGGAATTGCTGTTTCAACAGGCTCTGCCTGTTCTGCTCAAAATTTAAAAGCTTCTCATGTATTAACTGCAATTGGATTAGGAAGTGTTGAGTCTCATGGAAGTGTAAGAATTACTTTAGGAAGATTTAATGAAGAAGAAGACCTCTCCTGTCTAGTGGGAAGCTTAAAAAACGTAATTAAAAAATTAAGAGAAATATCAAGTTCAGTTATTAAATAAAAATATGGAAAATACTTCTTATTCAGAAAAAACAATAAGGCATTTTATGAATCCAAAACATATGGGTGACATTGAAGACGCAGATGGAGTTGGTAAAGTAACCAACCCTTCTTGTGGTGATGTAATGAAGATGTTTTTAAAAATTAAAGAAAAAGACGGAAAGAAAATTATTGAAGATATTAAATTTAGAACTTTAGGTTGTGCAGCTGCAATTTCTACTTCTGATATGATGTGTGAATTAGCTAAAGGAAAAACTATTGAGGAAGCTTTAAAAATTACTTACGAAGATATATCAGAAGAGTTAGGAGATCTTCCCCCTATAAAAAAGCATTGCGGGAACTTAGCAGAAGAAACTTTGGAAGCTGCAATAGAAGACCTTAAAGAAAAAGATGGCAAAGAATAATAAAAAAAAGAAAGTAGCTCTTGGGATGTCAGGAGGAATTGATTCTTCTGTTGCTTTAATATTGCTTAAAAGAAATGATTATGAGCCGGTTGGAGTATCTTTTAAAATTAATGAAGGATCAGATTTTTCAAATGCTAGAAAAGTTTGTGAAAAATTTAATATTAGTCATTGTGTGGTAGATTTTAAAAAAGAGTTTAAAGAGACAGTAGTTGATTATTTTAAGAAAGAATTAAAAAAGAACAAGACACCGAACCCTTGTCTTTTTTGTAATAAAGAATTTAAATTAAAGAAATTAGTTGAGTTTGCAGAAAAAAGAGATATTCCCTATATTTCAACCGGGCATTATGCTAGGGTAGCTTTCAATGAAGAAAAAGAAAGATACGAATTATTAAAAGGAAAAGATGAAAAGAAAGACCAAAGTTATTTTCTTTCTCTTCTAAGTAATAATATTTTAGAAAGATTAATTTTACCGCTTGGAATCTACACAAAGGAAAAGGTAAAAGAAATAGCTAAAGAAGAGGAGTTAAATTTTTTATTGGAGCAAGAGCAAAGCCAAGATCTTTGTTTTGTAGGAAAGGAATCAACAGATGAATTTATTGAAAAAAACATTAACGATAAGCCAGGAGCTATAATCAACCAAGAAGGAGAAAAGATAGGAGAGCACAATGGTTTATCTCATTTTACTATTGGGCAAAGAAAAGGAATAGGCTTAGCACATGGTCCTTGGTTTGTGACAGGATTTAATAAGAGTAAAAATATATTAAAAGTTACAAATGACCCTGATTCAGATAAATTATTTAAAAGATTAGTTAGGGCTAAAAATAATAATTTTTCTGACTTGCCGCCAAAAGTTAAGGGAAAGATAAGATACAACCAAAAACTTTCTCCAGCAAGAGTAATTAAAAAAACAAAAGAAATAGTTGAAGTGGAGTTTGAAAAACCTCAAAGGGCGGTAACTCCTGGACAATGGCTTGTCTTATATGATGGTGAAATTTGTTTAGGCGGAGGTGAAATAGTAAAATAGTTAAAAACAATTAATTTTATTAAATTATGGAAGTAAAAGTTAACAAAGAAAAATGCATAGGTTGTGCTCTATGTTCTAATCTATGCCCAGATGTGTTTAAAATGGAAGAGGGTAAATCTAAAGTAAAAGAAGAGGCTAATTTTGAAGAAAATGAAGATTGTATAAAGGAATCTGTTAATGGATGTCCAACTTCAGCTATTGAATTTAATAAATAAATTATGAAGCTTGAAGTAAAAAAATATCCTGATCCAGTTCTTAGAGAAAAATGTTCTAAGATCAAAGATGTTGATCAGGAAATAAAGGATCTGGCAGATAATATGATAGAAACTATGCAAAAAGCAGACGGAATAGGTCTTGCTGGTCCTCAGGTTGGCGTGAGTAAGCAAATTTTTGTTACTGGAGTAGATAAGCCAAAGGTATTTATAAATCCAAAAATAACTAAAAGAATAGGCAGCAATGTTTTAGAAGAAGGCTGTCTTTCTTTGCCTGGGTTACAATTTAGAATTGAGAGAGCAAATAAAATTAAAGTAGAAGCTTTAAATAAAGAGGGAGAAAAATTTGAACTCGAGGCAGAAGGTCTTTTTGCTGCCTGTATTCAACATGAATTTGATCATTTAAAAGGCACTCTAATCATCGATTATAAAGATTAAAAAAATTTGAACTTAGTTGAGTTCAAATTTTTAAGCGTATTTTAGTTGAATTTTAAGGTAAACACTGCTAAAATACACAAAGAGTATAAAGTAACCAAATTAATCCATTATGAAATTAGAAAATAAAATCGCTTTAGTTACTGGTGCCAGACGTGGAATTGGTGAAGGAATTGCTAAAAAATTAGCAGAGGAAGGCGCTAAGGTTGTAGTAACAGATATTAATGAAGACGATTGTAAGAAAGTAGCAGAGGAAATTGAAAAAGATGGAGGAGAAGCCATGGCTTTAAAGCTAGATGTAACTGATAAGGAAAATATTCAAAAAGTAATAAATAAGGTAAAAGATGAGTTTGGTGTTATTGATATATTAGTTAATAATGCTGGAATTGCTTTAATGGAAGAGCCTGAAAAATATGATATTGAAACAGTAGAAAAAGTATTAGATGTTAATCTTAAAGGATCACTTGCAATGGCATATGCAGTTTTACCTGATATGGTTGAACAAAATTATGGCAAAATTGTAAATATTGCTTCTATTGCTGCTTTTGTAGCTTGGCAAAAGATTTATACCTATTCAGCTACAAAAGGAGGAATTGTTAGTTTAACTAAAGGATTAGCAGGAGATTATAGCCCTAAAGGAATTAATGTTAATGCGATTGCACCAGGAGCAATTAAAACTAAAATGCTGGATGATGTTTCAGAAGAGCTTGGAATTTCAAATGAACAATTAATCCAAATGACCCCAAAAAGAAGAGTGGGTAAACCAGAAGACATTGCTAATGCTGTAGCATTTTTAGCTTCAGATGAGGCAGACTTTATTACTGGACAAACGCTCAAAGTTGACGGAGGTTATACAATACTATGATTGATAAAAAAACAACATTAGAAGAAATATTAAAAGACGAAGAATTGATAGAAGTACTGCAAAAATATGATGTACCTTGCTTAACCTGCCCAATGGCTAAAATAGAAATGTCAAAATTGGAAATAGGGCAGATCTGTGAGAATTATAATATTGATGCCGAAGAATTGATAAAAGAGTTAAATAATAAAAAATAAAGGTCGTGAGGGATAAATTAATTTAAATACTTTATAATTATGGAAGCATATTGTGTAAAATGTAAAGCAAAAAGGGAAATGGAAGACGCTAAAGAAGTAGAAATGAATGGAAAAGGAGGAGTTAAAAGAAGAGCAATGAGAGGAACTTGTCCAGAATGTGGAACTAAGATGTTTAAGATTCTTGGTAAGAAAGATAAATAAAGACTTACTCTAGTTTCTAAAAAGGGCTCAAGAGATTTCTTTTGAGCCCTTTTTTTATATATATTTATGAAAAAAGTTTTCTTCTTTTTAATATTTTTAATTTTCTTATGGGGTGCTATCTTTTATTATTCTAACCCCTTACTTTCAATCAGCTTTTTAGATGTAGGGCAAGGAGATTCAATTTTAATAGAGACTCCTTCTAAAAAACAAATCTTAATTGATGGTGGGCCAGATAGAAAGGTTTTAAAAGAATTAAATAAAGCATTACCTTTTTGGGATAGAAATATTGATTTACTTATTTTAACTCATCCAGAACATGATCATATTAGAGGATTAATTGATGTTCTAAAACACTACAAGGTAGAGAATATTTTATTTACTGGAATCAGTAAAGATTCTAAAGAATACAAAAAATGGATGAATAGGACTAAAGAAGAAGGTGCTAGAATTTTTATAGCGCAAAAAAATCAGAAGTTTAAAATAGGTGAATTAGAACTTAATATTTTACATCCTTTTAAAAATGAAATAGGGGAAGAGTTTAATAATGTAAATGATAGCTCAATTGTAGCCAAAGCAAAATATAGAGAAAAAACTTTTCTATTGACCGGAGATATAGGAAAGAAAATAGAAGATAAATTAATTCGAAAATATGAAGACATTGATGTTGATCTTTTAAAAGTTGGACATCATGGTTCAAAGTATTCTACAAGCAGAAAATTTTTAAAAGAGACTCAACCAGAGATTGCTGTTATCCAGGTAGGAGAAAATGATTATGGCCATCCAGCAGAAGTAGTACTGAGAAAAATAAATAAATTTAACATTCCTATTTTAAGAAATGACTTAGATGGAACTATAAAGTTTTTCTCTGATGGAGCTAATCTTTATTTTTAGTCCTTGATTTATTGCTTTCAATTTTATACACTAGGCCTAATAAAATTTTAAACTATTAAAGATACTATGAAGAATTTACAGTTTCCAATTTTCAAAACCAAAATGGAAGGCGTGGATAAGAAATTTAATTTAATTGACTCTAAAGATCGCCAAGCTTACTTTGAAGCAAAGGCTGGTGATGAAATAGAAGACTTAAAAGAATACTTAGAAGATAATAGTTTTATTGCTTATCTTTTAGGGAAAAAGAGTTCTGGAAAAGGAACGCTTTCTAAAATGCTTCGAAATTTAGTTGGAAAAGATAAGATGGAACATATTTCAATAGGTGATCTAGTAAGAGATGTTCACGAAAAAATAGAAAAGAGTGAACAAGAAAAAGCAGAATTAATTGACTGGATGGAAGAGAATTATAGAGGTTATATGCCAGTTAAAAAAGCTGTAAATGCTTTACTAAATAGAGATACTTCTACTTTATTGCCTTCTGAGTTTATTTTAGCCTTAGTTAAAAGACAGATAGAAAGCATGCCAAAGAAGACCTTATTTATTGATGGCTTTCCTCGAAACTTAGACCAAATTTCTTATTCTCTATTTTTTAGAGACTTAGTTGATTACAGATACGATCCTGACGTATTTGTTTTAATTGATGTTCCTGAAACTGTAATTGATCAAAGAATTAAATACAGAGTTGTCTGCCCTAAATGTCATACTTCAAGAAATCTTAAATTCTTACCTACTGAGAATGTAGGCTACGACCAAGAAGAAGATGAATTTTATTTAATGTGTGATAACCCAGAATGTGATAATGCAAAAATGGTAACAAAGGAAGGAGACGAATTAGGAATCGAAGCAATAGAAGAAAGACTAGAAACAGATGAAAAGCTTATTAAACAAGCCTTTTCCTTACATGGTATTCCAAAAGTGCTTTTAAGGAATGCTGTACCAGTAGCAGAAGCTGATCAAAAAATTGATGATTATGAAATAACACCTGAATATATTTATGAAAGAGATGAAGAGACTGGAGATATTAAAGTTAAAGAAGAGCCTTGGATTTTTGAAGATAGTGAAGGAATTAAATCTTATAGTTTAATGCCTGAACCTGTTGTTGTTTCCCTTATAAAGCAATTAGTTGAAGCATTAGATATCTAAAGCTAACTACTTTTCAAAAAAAAGAAGCCTGTGGATTTTCCACAGGCTTTTTAAATTAGGTTAAATTAGATGTGAGAAAGATTATCAAGAACGCCATCTCTTGCAGCAGAATCTAGGTCATTGATGTTTTTAGCTAGCTCGTCCATCTTTTTTCTGGTTTCTGCATCTTTGTGTCTTTTGCGACTTTGATCACCATAATCTCTAAAAATTCTGAATCTACTCATTTCTCTCCTACTCATGGTATCCCTCCTTTTTAAAGTTTTAAGGTGCTAAAATAAAAAACCGGCTTTTGGAAGAAAGCCGGTTTTTAATAACATTTTTTTACTGGTTAGGAAATATTACCAAAAACCGACTTTCTTCTAAAGCCGAGAAAGAGGAGCACAAAGATAATTAAGTTGGCCTTTGGTAATATTTTCATGTTGAATCTATTAAATCTTAACTTTGTTAAGATTAATCACTTGTATAGTAATTATAAGAAGTCATTTAAGAAATTGCAAGTCTAGTAAATAACTTGTATACTTTAATAAGATAATAAATAAAAAATCAACTATTTTATGAGTGATAAAGAAAATAAAAGTAAAAATCCAGAAACATTTTCCCATCCTAAAAAAGAAGATTTTACAGAGACTTTTCAATGGAGAATTTTTCGTATAATGGCTGAATTCGTAGAGGGTTTTCAATTTATTTCTGATTTTAGTAGGCCAGTAGCATTTTTTGGTTCAGCAAGATTTGAAGAAGATAATAAATATTATAAAGAGGCTAGGGAACTAGCAAAAAAATTAGCACAAGATAATTATAGTATTGTAACTGGAGGAGGTCCTGGAATAATGGAAGCTGCTAATCGTGGAGCTTCAGATGTAGATGGAAAATCGGTAGGGATTAGTATTGAACTTTCTGATCAAAAAGTTAACAAGTACGTAAAAGATAGAATTGATTTTCATTACTTTTTTGTAAGAAAAGTAATGCTTTCTTTTGCTTCCTACGGTTATATTTTCTTTCCGGGAGGATTTGGAACTTTAGATGAGTTTTTTGAAATGGTTACTTTAATACAAACAGAAGCCATTGAAGAACCAATTACAGTTATAGCAGTAGGAAAAGATTACTGGGAACCACTCTTAAAATGGATGAAAGATAATTTATTAGATAAATACGAAACTATTAGTAAAGAAGATCTTGAAATATTTCAAGTGGTTGACTCAATAGATGAAGCGCATAAAATAATTAAAGAAGCGCCAGGACCTGAATTTTAAATAAGTTAGTTCTTTATTAAAAATACATAAAAACAAAAGGAGGTGGCTGAGTGAACAAGTTACTTTTTCTGACAATCCTATTCTTTCTATCTGTCGCATTATTAACGCATCTTGCAATTCTTCCTCCCCCAAGTCCTAAAAATAGACTCGAAAAGCAATTTACAAGAGAAGAGAGCAGAGAAGATCAACCCCAACCCAACAGGAGTGCAGGAAAAGGAATTTTTCAAAAAAGACATCTAGAATTTAATTCAGTTCGCCAACTATAGTTTTTCTATTCAAAGGGTTAGCTAAAAAGCTGGCCCTCTTTTTTTATTGACAAATAGAAAGTTTAGTTTATTATTAAACTAGTTCTTTAAAAGGAGGGTAAAAAAATGGAAAGCATTAAAATTAAATGCCCTAATAAGACTTGTGAGAAAGAAATTGATTTTACTTTTGATTCGCCAGAAGAATGTCCTAGGTGCGGAAAAGTATTGTTTCCGGCAATAGACAGATTAGCAAAAGAGGTTTCTAAAGAAATAGATAAAGCCCAAAAAGAAGTAGAAAAAATCTTTAAAGATAAAAAGATTAAACACAAAATCCTTACTGAAGTAGGAGACTTCCCAGGTTGCGCAATAATAATTAAAGATGAAAAAGGAATTGAGAAGATAAAAGAGCTTATTGTTGAATATAATAATAAGCACGAAGAAAGAAAAAAGATTGATTATAAGAGAGATTTACTTTTTAGAGATAACTTAGTAGTTTATCCTAAAATTTCTGCCCAAGATGCTAGGAATGAAATTAGGCAATTAGAGCTATACCGTTTTTTAAGATTTATAATAAGCAAAAAGCACACCATAAAGTAGGTGTGCTTCTTTTTTTGTCGGGCTGAGCGGATTTGAACCGCTGATCTCACGCACCCCATGCGCGCGCCCTAAGCCTCTAGGCCACAGCCCGCAAGCTTTATTTAGATAAAGACTTAATGCACTTAGTGCAAGCTAAAACCTTCTTTCCAGAAGGAAGTCTTACTTTTTGAAGATTTGGTTTTTGTTTTTTGCGTTTGCTAGGATTATACTGGCCTCTTACTTTATTATATCTACCAGCTTTTCTAGATCCCTTCCCGCAAATTTCACATTGTTTAGCCATAATTATTAAAAGTTATTCAGTAGTATTCATTTTCAAATCTAGTTTATAGAATTAGATTAAATAAATCAAGGATTCTTACTTTCGAGCAATGTGAGAAAAAAGGTTCTAGCTTGTATATTTTGCAAGCTAGGTTCTTATTTACGAACGCTTTAATAAATGTTACTATGTTAGAACATTATGGAAACTATTGCATTAATTTTTATTTTAATATTCTCTGTTATTGTTCATGAGGTTGCTCATGGACTAGCAGCAGATTATCAAGGAGACCCGACACCAAGAAGAGCGGGAAGGCTTTCCTTTAATCCAATTGTTCATCTTGATCCGGTTGGTTCCTTTTTGGTTCCAGCTGGTTTACTTTTAATGACTGGTGGAAAGATGGCTTTTGCATGGGCAAAGCCTGTACCAATAAATCCTTATAATTTTAAAGATCAAAAATATGGAGAGGCAATGGTTGGATTTTCTGGTCCTGCTTCTAATTTTGGTTTAGCAATTATTTTTGGATTACTTTTAAGATTTTTATTACCATATGGTCTTTCCCAAGGCTTATATTTAATGTTTGCTTACATTGTTTATATTAATCTTTTGCTTGGAATGTTTAATTTAATTCCAATTCCACCACTAGATGGATCGCATATTCTGTTTACTTTTTTCCCTAAAATTAAAAGGAAAGTTAATCAATTTATGCAACAATATGGACCTTTCCTTTTATTCTTTTTAATACTAATAATTGTTAATTTTATTTTCCCTGTTTTGTTATCCTTGATAAATTTTGTATTTAAATTTATAGTAAGTGTACCGTTGTGGCAATTTTTAGGTTGAATTGCTACTTGACTTATTTAATAAAGATTGTTATTAATTATTTAGTATTAGTTTATATAGATAATTATTTGAAAAGAAATGCCAACAATTAATCAATTGGTTCGAAAGCCAAGAAAATCAAAAAAGAAAAAGAAAAAGAAAGGGGCTTTACATTATGGATTTAATAATAAAAAGAATAAGCCCACTGAATATCCATCTCCTTTTAAAAGAGGAACCTGTCTTAAGGTGTTTACTGAAACTCCAAAGAAGCCGAATTCAGCTTTAAGAAAAGTTGCCAGAGTAAGACTATCTAATAGAAAAGAGATTACAGTTTATATTCCTGGTGAAGCTCACCAATTACAAGAACACTCAGTTGTATTAGTAAGAGGTGGAAGAGTTAAAGACTTGCCTGGTGTTAACTACAAAGTTGTTAGAGGTGCATTAGACAGTGAAGGAGTCGAAGGGAGAAAGAGTTCAAGAAGTAAATACGGTACTAAGAAACCAAACTAAATTAAATTATGGCTCAATTAGATAGAGAACAACTAATATCTCCAGATCCGAAGTATGACAGCCTCTTGGTTGCCAGATTTGTTAATCAGGTAATGAGAAGAGGCAAAAAGAGTGTAGCAAGAAAAAACGTTTATACAGCTTTTGATATTATTAAAGAAAAAACAAAACAAGAACCACTTGATGTTTTTGAAAAAGCAATTGATAATGTCGCTCCAAGACTAGAAGTAAGATCAAGAAGAATTGGAGGAGCTACTTATCAAGTTCCTATGGAAGTTGGAAGGAGAAGAGCTACTACACTAGCAATGAGATGGATTATTAAATCTGCTCGTTCTGGGAAAGGAGTTCCTTTTTCACAAAGATTAGCTAGAGAGTTAATGGATGCAAATAATAAAGAAGGAAGCGCATTTAAGAAGAAAGAAAACGTTCACAAAATGGCAGAGGCGAACAAAGCTTTTGCACATTTTGCTTGGTAAAAAATGATAGTGTAAATACTAAGCAGCCCTGTATTGCTGCTTTTTTAATTTAAAATAATATTAACGAATAAAAAATTATGTCCAGAGAGTATCCAATAAATAAAACTAGAAATATCGGTCTTGTAGCTCACATTGATGCAGGAAAGACCACTGTTACTGAGAGAATTCTTTTTTATACAGGAATTTCTCATAAGATAGGAGAGGTGCACGAAGGTGAAGCTATTATGGACTGGATGAGCCAAGAACAAGAAAGAGGTATTACTATTACCTCTGCAGCGACTACTTGTTTCTGGGAACTTTCAAGAAAAGAAGACCCTGATACTTACAGGGTTAATATTATTGATACTCCAGGACATATTGACTTTACAGTAGAAGTACAACGTTCTTTAAGAGTCCTAGATGGGGCTGTAATTGTTTTTGATGGGGTTGCTGGAGTTGAATCCCAGTCTGAAACAGTTTGGCGCCAAGCGGACAAATATGAAGTTCCACGAATTTGTTTTATTAATAAAATGGATAAGATGGGAGCCTCTATTGAAAAGAGTCTTCAATCTATCCACGACAGATTAACTTCTGATGCAGTTTTACTTCAAATTCCAATTGGAGAGGGGGAAGATTTTGAAGCTGTTATTGATCTAATTGAAATGGAAGCCCTTTATTTTGAAGGAGAAATGGGACACAAAGTTGAAAAGAAAGAAATTCCAGAAGAATTAAAAGAAAAAGCTAAACAAAAAAGAGAAGAATTAGTTGAAAAAGTAGCTG
>CAYPLZ010000010.1:0-14886 GCA_964411855.1 uncultured Candidatus Saccharibacteria bacterium | reverse complement strand
AGAGCTTCCAAATATTAATGTTCAATCTCCAAAAATTGACTATTATTTTGAGGGACCAAGTCTTGATATTACCCCTGGCTTAATTATTGGAACTTTACTTAATGCTTTTGGAGTCGATGTAAGTGGACTTGGCTTTTCTGCTTGCCTAGATATTGGAGGAGCTTTACCTATTCCAATCGAATTTATTTACGAGGATTATATCTTTAGTTGGCCTGCATTCCCTGAAATGCCAGAATTGGATTTCTGTAGTGATATAAATCAGTTCTGTTCCGAAGCCTCTCATAAGTTAGGGGGTATGAAAGAAAAAATAAATAAAATAGAAGAAGAAATTGAAAAAGCCGGGCAGAATACCTTAGGGGATAGCTTTAGTCAAGTTTCGGACGTATTAAGGCAAGAGATAGAAAATAGAATACAAGACAAAATAAGTAATATTGAAAGTTCTTTATCTCAAGAAATTGTAATTACAGAAGATCAATATTATAACTTAAAGGAAGGGGATAAGTTTAAAATTCCTGGCCAAAGAATTGAAGTTCCAGACATTACGGTTGAAGGATTTGAATTAGAAGATAAAATAAACCAAACAGCTGGAGCTAGCTATCCAAACGAAATAACAATCCCGTGGGATCAGTTAGATCCAAGTCTTCAAAAAGTAGATCTTACTACTGATCCAATTGAATACGAAATTCCTGATATTCCTTTAAGCCAATTAAGTTGGAAGAAGGACATATCAATAAATATTCCTGGCCTTCAAGAATTAAGCCTTAAAGCTCAAATTACTACTGGTAAGAGTCAGGAATGCATTGGACAAAGCCCAAGTGGTAATCCGTGCAATACTGGAGTAATTAATCAAAATCTAAATGAACTTAACCAAGTAAAAGAAAACCTTAATAATTTATAAAATGAAAAATAATAATTTTTATAAAAAAATATTTATCGCAGTTTTTGTTCTTTTGGTATTTTTATTACCAAGCACTGCTTTAGGGGCTAGAAATCTAGAACTTAATTATCCTGACCTTCCAAGCGGGGAAGGAACTCCGGGTGATTCTTCTGATCTTACTCAATATTTAGACTATGTTTATAGATTTTCTTTTTACATTCTTGGTTTTCTAATCCTTGGTTCCCTTATTTACAACGGGATTATGGTTGCAACGTCAACCAGCAAACCACAGAAAAGAGCTGACTATTTAAAGAAGATAAGGAATTCGTTAATTGGAGGGGTTTTAGTTTTGTCTTCTTTTTTGGTTTTAAGAACTATTAATCCAGACTTAGTAAATCCTAATTTAGCTGATAAAAAAGAGGTAGAATCTTCTATCCAGCCTGGGATTTACCTTTGTAGTTACAGACTAGATACTATTGGCAATCTTCTTAATGACTATATTGGTTCAAACGAAGATGCAAGAATTAAAGCAGCTAAAGACCTTAAGGTAATGATGAACCCAGGAGATAGTGGCAATGGTTGCATCTTAGTTAATACCTCTGGAAATATTAACACAGCCTCCTTCCAGATGAACCCAAATGAACATACTGTCTTTTCTGTCCCAAAAAGAGAGTTTAAATCAGATGGTTCAATTGAAACATCTTATAATCACGGTGTAATAATCCATCAATTTGATGATTACAAAGGAAAAGCTGTTCTCTATCCAAGTTCCATAAAGGACCAGGGGAGCGAAAGCAATCCTTACAAAGACAATTACTACGAGCCAGAGAGTTATGAAATATCTAATCCTTCTTTTGATTTTGTCCCTTCTTCTGTAACTGCTTTTAAAAGAGTAAATTTATCAGATACTGAAAAGGATAAAGCAACAGTAAATATTTATCCTCAAACAGGATGGCAAGCTTCTACTACTGAAGATAACCCATCAGGTTCTAATATTTTAGGCACTGGAGCAATTAATAACAATTTCCAATCTGGTGCAAGATTAGAGTCATATGAATACAATCAAGAGGAAGGGTATTTTGAAAACAATGTAAAGTCAATTGAAATTTATCCACAAAGTAAGTTCTTAGCTATTTTATTTCCTGAAGATGATGATCAAGATTTTGATAAAACCTTTAATTATTCTACAGTACATTATACAAATGAAAGCTTATTTAACTACCCAAGAGTACTTAATGAAAGTAGTAGTGATTTAACAGATGTTTTGCCTGAAAGGACACAATTTTGGGGAGATGATGGCTTTTTAACTACTAAACCTTTAATTAGTTCAATTTTAGTTATTCCTGGAAGAAAACAATAATTAAATAAACTTTAATAATGTTTAAAGAAAAACTTAACAATTTAATTGCTTTTATATCAAAACACAAAAAAGTTTTTGCCTTTTTGCTAGGGGTTGGGTTATTTATTCCTTTCCTAGCTTTTGCTATTGATTTTAGTGGACTTTTTACTGGTCTTATTAGTTGGGCCCTTAAGCTTCCTCTTATGATTACTAGAGGGGCAGCTCATCTAGCTATTACGCTTTTTCAATATGTAACTGATCCTTCTTTAACTAGTTTAAGTTATACTAATCCCGTAGGAAATCCTATAATTGAACTTGGTTTAGAAATTACCCGTCCTTTTGCTAATTTAGCAATTGTATTTTTCCTTATATTGATTGGTTTAGCTACGGCAATTAATTATAAAAGTTATCAAGCTCAACAACTACTTCCTAAATTAGTAGCAGTAGCTATACTAGTTAATTTCATTCCTCTTGCTGCAGGAGCTGTTATAGATGCTGCTAATATTGTTACTTTTTACTTTTTTGAAAACATTGGAGAAGGGCCTACTATGATTCAAAATCGTATTCAGGGAATGGGAGGAGATAACATTATTCCTCCAAACGAAGGAAGAGGATTTGGAGCAACTCAAATTTATGGAATCTTGACCGCAATTGCTTTTAATATTTTAATAGCATGGACTTTCTTTATCTACGCCTTTATCTTCCTTTTCCGTTATGTCTATATTTGGACCTTAGTTATTTTATCACCATTAGCTTTTGTAGCTTGGGTTATCCCTGCCACAAAAGATCTGTTTAAAAAATGGTGGAGTCAATTTATTAGCTGGGCTTTTATTGGGGTACCTGCGGGTTTCTTTTTGTATATTGGTTTAAGAATGCTTATTCAAATTACAGATAGGTTCAGTGATTTCTCAATTCAAGCAGAAAACTTTGGAATGGCAGAAGGAATAATTCAAGAAATTTTTCCAAGTGCAGTAGTAATGCTCTTTCTATGGTTTGGAAGTAAACAAGTAAGGAATATTGCTTCTTCTACGGCTAGTGTTGCTGTAAGTGCTGCAGGTGCAGCTGTTTCTGGAGGAGCAACTGCTGCAGCAGCTGCTGGAAGTGCTATTAATAAGAAATTTAAAGAAACAAGTGTAGGAAAAGGGGCAGCAAATGTTGGTGAAAGTTGGCAGACTACAAAGGGTAATAATATTATTACAGAGAATTTTCACAGATATGCTACCCGTCCAGTAGGTAAGAAAATTAGTTCAACTTTCTCTGAGGAAAAAGATTATCATAAAACCAAAAGCGAGGTAAAAGGAAAGGATGTTTCTGATCAAATATATGATTTTAGACAAGGAATTGGTGCGGAGAAATATGGTGCTATTGCCGCAATAGTAGAAGACGGAAATGAAAAAGAAGCAATGAAGAAAGGCCTTACCGAAGAAGATATGCTAAAAGCTCTTGATAAAGCCCTTTCTCTTGATGATAAAAAGACAGCCAAGTATATGGAACAAAGCTTTTCTAAAGTTTTATCTAAAATTGATAAAACAGATAAGGAAGGTAAAATATTTAATAAATTTAAAGATATCACTACTTCCCAAGTTCCAGAAGAGGTAAGAATTAGAAAAGAAGATATTGAGGCTATGGGAGATGAGGTTGAAGCAATAGCAGGTGCTAACAATATTGCCTTAAGCGAGAGGGAAAAGGAATCTGTTAGCTCAGAAGAAGAAAAAAGATCAATGCTTGCAGAAAAAATACAAAAAGAAAGAGTATTAGATGGATTAACAAAGAAGGAAATGAAAGAAAAAGGTTATAGAAATTACATGGATAAGATAGTTGCCAATCTTAAAGATGAAGATGACATTAAAAGGATTAAAGGCTCTGTTTCAGAAAAGAAGACTATTGAGGCTTTCCATAGACATGCCGATGGAAATATAGTATCCAAAGCAGTTAAAACTCTACATGAAGAATTTGTTGATAATTTTAGTAAAGGAATGAAAGATGCTGAATGGTATACAGGCAAAGATGCGACTGGAAGAATTAGAAATAGAGACTTAGCCTTCTATTTGCAGAGTAGTGGAGCTTCTAAATTGGGCTTACCGGCTGTAAAAGACAAAGAAGGGAATGAAGTAGGTAAAAAAGAGTTAAGAGAAATGATTCAGAAATCAAGTTCTACTTCTAGTGCTGGTAGCTCACAAGGTGACAAAAAAGATTCTTCTCAGAAAGATGATAAAAGAGGAGGAGCAAAGAAGCGTACTACAAGACCTGATTCTGGTAGAACAAAATCTCATAAAAAAGATACTGGAAGAGGAGCTTCTGATAAAAAAGATACTGGCCGCCAAGCTAATTAAAGTTTAATTTTTATCAAAAAAAAGAAGGGAGTTTTTACTCCCTTTTTTTATTATTATTTTGCAAAAATCTTGCTATTAATCCTTCGATTCCAGAAGCATTTTTAACTCCTTTAAGATCTGTAATTGAACCAGATTCGGCTCCTATCTTGTACATTGCTAATTCTTGGGCTGCTTCTTTAGCTTCTCTCTCACTATAGCCTTCTTCTTGTAACATCTTCTTAATGTTTCTTACCCATCCACCTAATTCTTGGGCTTCTTTTTTTGCTTCATATTCTGCTCTCTTTGCATTAATTTTAGCTTCATCTCTATTTCTTTCTGCACTATATACTTTTTCTCTTCCTTCCATCACTTCAGGAGACCAATCAAAGTTTGAAATTGTTAGTCTTTTTGGTTCTAATCCCCACTTTTCTAGATCTTTATCAAAATCTCCATCATACTCTTCTCTTAATTTATTCAGCCAATTTGAAATATTATTTTCAATAATCCAGTCCGCTTTTTTAGAGTTAAAATACTCACGTAAGGTTGTCTCTGAGGCTTCTCTTACCGCACTACGCCAATCTGTAATATCATACATTAATTTGTATATACTTTCTCTTATCTTTTTTTCACCTTTCTTTTCGCCTCCTAAAACTCTTACATAAATTCTTGAGTCTTCTAATATTGCCCAGCCACCTTTAGAAAAGTCTATTTTGTCTTCTCCTGCAAAAACATCTACAGACAATTCACTAATAGAAACAGTTCCGCCTTCATTTTTCTTAACTAAAATAGGATTCCAAATAAGTCCAGGGCCTTTAACTTTATAAAAGTCACCTAAGACTTCTGTAACAATTCTAAATTCTTCTGGAACTATCTCGAATCTTATAACAAAAAGTGCTGCTGGTAATGCAATCATTATCCCTCGCATTATTTTTCCGCTCATTGATAGCTCTTGCCAATTAAGCACTAAGGTAGCTGCTCCAAAGATTAACAATCCAAATAAAAATACATTTACTATCCACATTATTAGCATTTCTTTCTTAAATTTCATTTCGTATCCCTCCTCATTTTTGAGCAAAATAACCTACAACTAGACCAACCAACAAAATAAGTTCCAAGAAAATATCTCTGACATTCCCAAAGAACTCTGTTAAATTCCAACCTATCAAGTTTCTAAATAGAGTAGTGTAAAATCTGCTTATAGACAGATTGAGATTATAAAGAAACAATCCTAGCTCTGTCTTTATGGGAATACTTTCTGCAGAAATTGCTAAGATAATAAATCCTGCAGAAAAAAGTCCAAAAACTTGTAAAAAAGTAGAAGTTTTTTTCTCTTCTGCTTTAATTGCTATCTGTATCCCTTTTCCTATACAAAGTAGCGCAAGAAAAAAACCTATAAGAAGACTTGGTTTTACTTGAAAACTACTTAAGTTAGGGTTTATCTTTTGCGTTGTATCTTCAAATACTCTATTTAGAAAAGAAGGGCCAAGAAAAAAATTACCCATTACTACGGCTAACACTAAAAATATCAAAACTGGTATTGCTTTCTTCATTCTTGCTTCACCCATCCTTTCTTTATTTTATTGATAAGAACTATCTTTTTATACCACAAAAATAAAGTAATGTCAATAACAATCCCCCTACCTTTTAATTGCCTTTTAAATATAGTATAATTGTCTAAAGAAAGCGTCATTTTAAAAAAATATTAACTATGGTAGAAGAATATACTCAAGAAGAATATTGGAAACTTTTTAATAATCTTCCTGAAGAACTAAAAGATACTATTGTCTCTACTCATACTGCTGACACAGTTAGAGACATTTGTGATAAAAATGAAATAGAAAAAACTAGAACTGTAGCAGAAATTGTAGGTGATGTTCTTTTAGGGGTTTTAGAGCCAAAGGAGGAACTAACAAATGAAATTGAGAAGCAACTAGATATTTCAAAAGATAAGGCAGAAAAAGTAAAGAAAGAAATAGTTATGTTTATTCTTCATCCTGTTAAGGAAAGTCTAGAGAATTTATATGAAATTAAAATTAAATCCCCTAAGCCTGACCTAGATCAGGGAAAGGGAGAAGAAGAGCATAGTAAAATTGGTTCAGATAGATATAGGGAACCAATTGAATAAATTAATTTTAAATTATGCAATACAACGTTCCTCAATTTATTGAAAGAGAATCAAAAATAAATCCTTTTTTTACCTTTAAGCAATTTGTTTATATGGTAGTTGCTGCCCTTATCTCTTTGTTTGTTTATCTTGGCTTCTCTTTTAGTATAGGATTGCTTGTCTTTTTTATTACAGAAGGAATAGCACTTGCGCTTGCTTTTGGAAAAATAGAAGGGATTGGTCTTCCTAAGGTAATAGCAAACTTTTTTAAATATAAATTAAGCCCTAATGTCTATATCTGGAAAAAAGAAAAGGTACCTTTTAGAGCATTTAAAAGAATGGAGGAGGTTCAAGAAAAGAAAGAGAATGAGACTAAAGAAGATGAGACTGGTTTAAAGATTGCTGGAAGGAGTAAACTTAGAAAATTAAAAACTAATATTGAAGTAAAATAAATATGGCAAAGTCTTCTGCTCAAAGTTTTTTAGAAGTAGACCAAATTAGAGAAGGACTCGTAATATTAAAGAATAATTCTTTAAGAGGAGTTATAATGACTTCCTCGGTTAACTTTGCTTTGCTCTCTCAGCAAAGACAAAAGGCTATTATTAGTCAATTTCAAGAGTTTTTAAATTCTTTAGACTTTACCATCCAAATAGTAGTTCAATCTCGTAAATTAAATTTAACTGGATACTTTGAAAAACTAGAAGAATTACAAAGAAATGAAGATAAAGAGTTAATGAAGGTTCAAATTGCTGAATACAGAAAGTTTATTTCTAATTTAATTGAAGAGCAGACTATAATGACAAAAGATTTTCTTGTTTTGGTTCCTTTTGATGTTCATGGAGTTCCAGGGAAAGAACTAACAAAAGATAAATTTGAAAGGGCAAAATCTCAGTTATGGCAACGAATGGAATTTACAGTTTTAGGTTTAAGAAGATGTGGTCTAGATTGTAGTCCTCTTCAAACTCCAGAGTTGATAGAATTATTCTGGACACTTCATCACCAGAAGAAGGCAGAGGTTGGTTATTATCCTGAAATTCCTTCCGAATTAATAACTTAATAAAATACAAAAATGGACATTCCTTTTTTAGATAAATTTTTAGGCAAAGAAGAAAAATCAAAAATAACAACAGAAGCTGTTAATCTTAAGGATATTATTGCTCCTTCTTCTATTTCTGTTGGATCAGATCATATTAAAGTAGGGGAGAAAACAGCAAAATCTTACTTTGTTTTTTCTTATCCTAAATATATTAATACTGGATGGACTTCCCCTCTTATTAATTTAAACCATCCGATGGATATTTCATTTTTTATCCATCCTATTAATACGGCTGTTATATTAAAACAACTAAGAAAGAAATTAACTCAAATTAAAGCTGAAATGGCAGAAAGAAGAGAAAAGGGACTAATTGAAGATCCTTCTCTACGTTCTGCTCACGAGGACATTAAAGAGCTTAGAAACAAACTACAGACTGCTAGAGAAAGAATGTTTAGGTTAAGTATTTATCTTACAGTTTATGGGAAAGATGAAGGAGAAATTGAGAATGTAGAAAATACTCTTCGTTCTATATTAGAATCTAGAATGATATATGTTAAACCAGCTCTTTACCAACAAGAGAAAGGGTTTAAATCTACTTCTCCTTATGGAAGGGATCTGTTAGACGTCCATACTCCTATGAATACAGCTCCTTTGTCTAGTATATTTCCTTTCATGTCTTTTGATTTAAGTTCTAACGAAGGAATATTATATGGGGTAAACCAGCATAATAATTCTCTAGTTTTATTTGATAGGTTTAGTCTTCCCAATGCAAATATGACTATTTTTGCTACTAGTGGTGCTGGTAAAAGTTATTTTGTTAAGCTTGAAATCCTTCGTTATTTAATGGCAGGAGTAGATAGCATTATTGTTGATCCAGAAAATGAATATAGATTTTTATCTGATGCCGTAGGAGGTTCCTTTTTAAATATTTCTTTATCTTCTCCTCAACATATTAATCCTTTTGACCTTCCAATGCCAAGGGAAGATGAAGATCCTAAAGATGTTTTACGTTCCAATATTATTAATTTAGTAGGATTATTTAGAATAATGCTTGGTGGTTTATCTCCTGAAGAAGATAGTATTATAGATAGAGCCTTAACAGAAACTTATGCAGCAAAAGATATTACTCCAGAGACTGATCCTGAATTATGGAATGAAAGAGTCCCCCTCCTAGAGGATTTTGAAACTGTTTTAGAAGGAATGGTAGGGACAGAAAGTTTACTTAAAAGATTAAGAAAGTATACTCAAGGAAGTTATGCTGAATTTTTTAATAATTATACAAATATATCAACAGATAAACATCTTGTAGTTTTTGGAATAAGAGACATGGAAGACGAACTTCGCCCTATGGCAATGTTTATTATTATGCGTTACATTTGGAATAAGGTTCGCTCAGAACTTAAGAAGAGAATATTAGTAGTAGATGAGGCTTGGTGGATTATGCAAAATGAAGATGGTGCTTCTTTCCTTTTCGGAATGGTAAAAAGAGGAAGAAAATATTGGCTTGGTGTTAGTACTATTACACAAGATGTTGGAGACTTTATGCAGTCAGAATATGGAAAACCAATAATTACAAACTCCTCTTTACAGCTCCTACTAAAACAAAGCCCGGCCACAATTGACCAGGTTCAAAAAGCTTTTAACCTCACTGAGAACGAAATTAATAGGCTCTTAGAGGCTGAAGTAGGAGAGGGTTTATTCTTTGCTGGTAAAAAGCATGTAGCTATTAAAGTAGAAGCTTCTTACACTGAGGATCAAATAATTACTACTTCTCCTGAAGAAATACAAAAAATTAAAAGAGAAAAAGGGTAGTTTTTATTTAGGTTTTATTACAACCCTTCTTTCAGGTTCTCTCCCAATACTTTCTGTTTTAACATCTTCTCTGTCTGCTAATTCAATATGAATTATTCTTCTTTCGTCAGCAGGCATTGGAGATAACTCTTTACTTTCTCTGCTTAAAGATACATCATTAGCCGTTTCTACGGCTTTTTCTTTTAGGTACTTAATTTTATTTTCTCTATAGTTATTAATATCTAAGTTAATATAGAATCTTTTTTGAAAATCAAAGTTTTTCCTTAATAGAATTTTTATAAGGTGTCTAATTTTTTTAAGGTTTTGCCCATTCTTTCCAATTAAAGGTTTTGGTTCATCTGCTTTGACTTTAATAGGTAAGTTAATACTTTCCTCTTCTTCTTTGGGAGTTTCAACTTCAACTTTTGTTTCAAATCCTGTTTGATCAAAAAACTCTTTTGTTATTTTTTTAATTTTCCCTAGATTCATCTTTTTTATTTTTTACTTTATTTTCTTCTTTTCTTTCCTCTTTATCATCTTCCTCTTTTTCTTCTTTTTCTAGTTTATTACTCTTCTCTTTAGAAATCAAATATTGTTGCCCTACAGAAAAGAGAATGCTTGTAATCCAATAAAGTCCAATTGCAGCTGGTAGTTTTGTAAGAATAACAAAGGTAAAAATAGGGAAAAGAAAGATCATTTGTTTTTTAAATATTGAAGCAAATCCTCCGTCATCACTATCCTGCGTCTTTTTCCCCATCATCATTTTAGTTTGAGCAAATTGAGAAATTGCAGCAATTCCAGCTATTAAGATATTAGGATCTGATAAATTTAAGGTATTCAAAAAGACAGGATCAATTTTCCCTGGATTTGGAACGAAACTATAAAGCAAGCTTAATTGTTCTGGTTGGAATCCGTGCCAGAAAACTCTATATAAAGCTATTAGAATTGGTAATTGTAATAATAAAGGAAGGCATCCTCCAAAAGGATTAACATCCTTTTTCTTATACAAATCCATAATCTCTTTCATCTGTTTCTCCTTGTCGTCATCATACTTTTTCTGAATCTTCTTTATTTTAGGTTGTATTTCGTTTAAAGCTTTTTGTGACTTTAAAGATTTTTTAGTAATAGGGTAGAATAATGATCTTAAACTAAAAGTTAATATCATTATTGCTAGACCAAAATCATGTCCTGGAATGTATTCATAAATCAAAACCAGTAAATTAAATAGTGGTCTGTACAAAGCCTGTGTGAAAAAATTGGTAATAAATTCCATAAATTTAAATCAAGTTAATTAATTTTAAGGTAAATCAACACCACCTTTGTTCCAAGGGTGGCATTTACTAATTCTCTTTAGTCCTTTCCAACTACCCTTCAAAATACCATATTTTTCAATAGAAAGATAGCAGTATCTTGAACAACTAGGATAGAACCTGCAATGCTTATTCCACAGGTTTTTACTTAAAAAACTATATCCTTTAATAATTTTTAACAATATCCACTTCATTAGTATTTTTCTACTTTTTTAAACAAGTTTTCCACAACCTTTCCAATTTCCTTGAAATTCTTTCCTTTTATGCTTGGAAGGGCTATAAATATTCCATCTATCCCCTTTCCTTCAACTTTTTTGATCTCTTTTTTAACAATCTCTCTTAATCTTCTCTTAATCTTATTTCTTTCAACACTCTTATTCGATACTTTTTTACTTACTACGAAGCCAAATCTAGGAAAATTTAAGTTATTTTCATTAATTTTAACAATTAAAAAGTTATTTTTAAAACTTTTCCCTTCCTTAAATACTTTTTCAAAATCCTTTTTCTTTTTAAGTCTATTTTCTTTTTTTAACATAATATTATATTAATTGTAAGTTATTAGAACAGCAAGTCAATTCCACAGTTTTTCCACAACTTTTCCAAGTTTTCCACTGTTTTTGAAGGGTTGTGAAAAACTATTTGAATTGCTATAATGCTAGTACAATAAAATTGATTTTTTCTATAAAAGAATAATGGATAAAAAAGAACTCTGGCAAAAAGTTTTAGCCCAAATACAAAACAAAGTTTCTTCTGCTAATTTTGCTACCTGGTTTAAAAGAACAAAAATTATTTCTAAGAAAAATGGAAATATAACAGTTGCAGTTCCTAATGCTTTTACTAAAGAGTGGCTAAAAACTAAATATCATAAAAATATTAAGGAAATATTAGAAGATCTTGAAGATGATGTTAAAAGTATAGATTATACTATCCAAAACATTGACGAAAATAATGAAACCGAAGAGAAAAACAAAGATGATAATTCTAAAAAACCTAATCTAGTTGGGCAATTAGGTTTTCAAGAATTCAAAAAAGATAAGTCTACTAATCTTAATTTTAAATATACTTTTGATAATTTTGTCGTTGGTCCTTTTAATGAACTTTCCCATGCTGCAGCTTCAGCAGTAAGTGAAAATCCGGGGTCGGTTTACAACCCTCTTTTTATTTATGGGGGAGTGGGGTTAGGAAAAACTCATCTCCTTCAGGCAATAGGAAATAAGATAAAAAAGAGTTTTCCTAGGAAAAAAATAAAATACGTGTCCTCCGAAAAATTCACTTCTGAAGTTGTTTCTTCTATTAGAAACCAAAAAATGGAGGATTTAAAATCAAAATATAGGACAATCGATGTCCTAATTTTAGATGATGTTCAGTTCCTAGCTGGAAAAGAAAAAACACAAGAAGAATTTTTCCATATTTTTAATACTCTTTATGAAAAGAACAAACAAATTATTATTTCTTCTGATAGATCTCCTAAATCTATTTCTGCTCTTACAGAAAGACTCCGTTCTCGTTTTGAAGGTGGAATGATTGCAGATATTAGTTATCCAGATTATGAAACTAGAATAGCTATTTTAAAAACAAAAAGTAGAGAAAAAGAATTAAATTTCTCAGATGAAATTTTAGATTATATTGCTACAAATATTAAAAAGAATATTAGAGAGTTAGAAGGAGCATTAAATAAACTTTCTGCTTATCAGCAACTAAATAATGAAGAATTAGATATTAAAAAAGTTAAATCAACCCTTCAGAACTTTGTCCAATCTTCTAAAAGAAAGGTTACTCCTCAAGAAGTAATAGATGTTGTTATTGATTTTTATGATGTAAATAAGAATAATGTTTTATCTTCTTGTCGTAGAAAAGAAATAGTAAAACCAAGACAAGTTGCAATGTACCTTCTTAAAAAAGAATTAGAACTATCTTATCCTTCAATAGGTAAGAAATTAGGTGGAAAAGATCATACTACAGCAATTTATGCTTATAAGAAAATTTCAAAAAAATTAGAAGAAGATGAAAATTTAGAGGGAGAGATTTCTTTATTAAAACAAAAATTAGCCAGTGCATAACTTCTTAATAACTTCTTGAAAAGCCTATGGAAAACTAGAATATAAATTGTTAATAAATATTGGCTTCTATTTTTCCACATTTTTCCCAGCTTTTTTTTCATATATTTATTAACAACTTTTTAAAAGAGTAAAATAAGTTTAAAAAGATATTTTTTAACAACACTAATGATAATAATAAGTTTTAAAATAAATTAAATACTAATAATATAATATGAAATTAAAAATAATTAAAAATAAATTAGAGGACGGCTTGAACACTGTAAAAAGAGTTACTACTAAATCTTCAACTCTACCTATTCTAAATAATATTTTAGTTAAAACTGAAGATAGTTTTTTAAACCTTTCTGCTACAGATCTTGAGGTTGGAGTTAGATGGTGGTCTCTTGCAGAAACAGATGATGAAGAAGAAATTGTAGTTCCTACTAAAGTTTTATCTAGTTTTGTTAATTACCTTCCTGAAGAAGCAGTATCTATTAGTAAGAAAGATATGAATTTAAAAATTAAATGTGGTAATCATAAAACACAAATTAAAGGATTAGATTCTGAAGATTTTCCTATCATTCCTGAAGTAGAAAATGAAAAATACATTTCTATTAATAGTGAAGTTTTTTGTGAAGCCTTAGATCAAGTAGTTAATATAGCAATGCCTTCTTCGGTAAAACCAGAAATTTCTGGAGTTTTCTTTTCTTGTAAAAATGATTCCTTGAAAGTTGTAGCTACGGACAGTTTTAGATTAGGAGAAAAGACAATTCCGTTAGATAAAAAACCTGATGATAATTTTTCTTTTATACTTCCACAAAAAGCTGCTAAAGAAATAGTTAATATTTTCAAAGGAAAAGAAAAAACAATTAGATTATATTATTCTCCTAATCAAGTTCTTTTTGAAACTCAAATGGAAGAAACAGATCACCCTGAGGTACAACTAGTTTCAAGATTAATTGAAGGAGAGTACCCTGATTACGAAGAAATTATTCCAGGAAAAACAAAGACTACAGTTACTCTTGATCTTTCCGAATTTAAGAAACAAATAAAAACAGCTAGTATTTTTACTTCTGAAAACAAAGAGGTAAAAATTAAAGTTGATCCAAAAAATAATAAACTTGAATTCACAAGTCAAAATGCAGATTTAGGAGAACATTATTCCTTTATTAAAACTGAAGATATTAAAGGAAAACCAGTAGAAATATCTTTTAATTGTAGATTTTTAATAGATGGTTTAAACAATATTAGTACTAACAGGGCAGTTCTTAAACTAAATGGTGAATCAAACCCTGCCCTCATTAAATCAACTGAAGACACAGGCTATATTTACGTAATAATGCCTATTAAAGCTTAGTTGTCGCTATTTTCTTCCTCTTCTGGTAAAAGAGTAAAACTACCAGGTTCTATTTTAGAAGAGAGTGCCTTCTCCATAAATTGATTCCAGATAGGACCTGCAAAAGTTATTGAAGGTTTTTGTTGCATTGGTTGGTTATTATTATTTCCTACCCAAACTCCAGTTACTAAGTTAGGATTATAACCTATTGTCCAAGCATCCTTATAACTATTTGTAGTACCTGTCTTAGCTGCGACATCAAATTTTTCAATATGAAGGGCTGAATTTTCTCCAAACATAGGAGATCTTGCCTTATTATCAGAAAGCACGCTATTTATTTTAATAGCGGCTTCTTTTTTTAATACTCTTCTTAAAGTTGGATTACTTTCTTCAAGAACTTCTCCATCATCAGTAACTATTTTAGAAATAGGCGTAGGTGAAACTTTTTCTCCTTCGGTTGCAAATACACCATATGCAGAAGTAATATCTATCAGTCTTACTTCTGCAGAACCAAGAGCTAAAGATAACCCATAATAACTAGGATCTTTATCTAAAGTTTTAATTCCTAATTTCTTTGCGATTTCAATAGTATCTTTAATTCCTGCCATTTGATCTAGTACTTTTACGGCTGGAACATTAATAGATTGAGCTAATGCATTTCTTAAACTAATTTCTCCTCTAAATTTACCATCATAATTACGAGGAATATAAGGTTCTCCTCCGTAGATTCCAAAGTTAGTTT
>CAYPLZ010000009.1:9606-15112 GCA_964411855.1 uncultured Candidatus Saccharibacteria bacterium | reverse complement strand
TTCGTTTGAAGGCTCTTCTTTGCCTTCATTAGAAAGGTCTTGTTTCACATCAGAAGCAGAAAAGTCTGGTTTAGAAGTGGTCGTTTTTTCAGGACCTTCTTTTATATTTTTACTCTCTTTCTTTGTAAACCTATAAAGAAGGTAACCGATTATTGCCACCGCAACAATGATCCATATGTATCTAGTGTCCATTGTTTTAATATATTAATTTACGAGTGATAAACGACCTTTATTTATCTTAAAAATTTTTACTTAAATTATAAATATCTCCTGCTCCCATCATTATAACAATATCTCCTGGTTTTATCTTTTCTTTTAAAGAAGAAATAACCTTTTCTTTAGTTATGTATGCAACGTTTTTTCTTTCTAAATCTTGAACCATCTTTTTAGAACTTACTTTCTTTTTATCTTCTCTGCCCTCTACTCCATAGATATCAGTTAAAATTAATTGATCCACATAGTTATTGTCTACTATTTTACCAAAAATTTCTAAAAAATCATCATAAAGTGCTAAAGTTCTTTGATGTTGGTGGGGTTGATATACACACCAAATCTTTCTATTCTCATATTTTCCCCTAGCTGCAATTAAGGTAGCTTCTATTTCTGTTGGATGATGGGCATAGTCATTTATTAAAGTAATCTCCCCTTCTTTAAACTTAATATTTTTTTGTTCAAATCTTCTCCAGCTTCCTTTGTAATCAGAAAGAGCTTCTAAAATTATATTTTTTTCTATTTTTAAAACCTTTCCTAGTTTTGCTGCTGCCAAAGCATTATATAAATTATGAATTCCAGGAACCTTTAAATTCTTTTTTAAGCAAGAGGTTTCCTCTTCTTTTAATGAAAACCACTCTTTTCTGATCTTAAGAGAATTTAAAATATTTCTAATATTAGAGTCTTCTTTGTTAGCTATTACTACTCCATTTTGGTCTAAACCTCCAATATATTTTTTATAAGTAGCAACAATATCATCTAAGTTTTTGTAATAATCTAAATGATCCTTTTCAATATTAGTTAAAATAATTATATCAGGTTTGTAATTTAGAAAAGAACCTCTGTATTCATCCGCTTCTATTAAAAGATATTCTGACTTACCTACCCTACAATTAGAATTATTAAACTCTTTTAATTTAGTTCCAATAATTACGGTTGGGTCTAAACCAGCTTCTATTAAAATTTTTGAAGCCATAGCTGTAGTAGTACTTTTTCCATGAGTTCCAGAAACAGCAATTGTAAAATGTTTTTTAGTTAAAGTACCCAAGGCTTCAGGATAAGTTTTGGTTTCAATATCTAACTCTCTAGCTCTTTTTAATTCTGGGTTATTATCACTTATTGCCGGTGAATAAACTACTAAATCTAAATTTTCACTAATATTTTCAGCTTTTTGTTTACCAATAAAAACTTCACCTCCTTTTTCTTTTATTAAATCAGTAATTTCTGATGAACTTATATCAGAACCACTAACTGTATTTCCTTTTTCAATATAGTATTGGGCTAAAGCTGAAGTACCTATCCCACCAATACCAATAAAATGTATTTTCATTTAAGATTAAATGATTTAACAAGTGAATAATTTGGACCCTTCTTTGTTAATTTACTATCTAGTAATTCAATAGAATTTACTCCAAAAGAATAAGAAAAATTTTTTTCAACACTTGGTCTATCTTCAGGGTCTAATTTTCTAAAAGCCCATTTTTTAATTCTTGCTAAAGTAACATGAGGAATAAAGTGATGCTCATCTTTTGTGTAAGGCACCTCTTTAGATGAGTGTAATTTATCATCTAATTCTTTTTTAATATTAGAAAGTGTTTCTCCTAGTTTAGCTTCTGCCCAAATCATCCGAGGAATTTTAGAATTTGGTGGGGCATATTCTGTTTTATAAAGAGGGAAAGAAAAAGGAGAAAAATTTGAAAAAGCTTCTTTTGAATTTTTACAAATAAAGCCTATCTCTTTTTCAGTGGCATTACCAATAAAAGCTAAAGTGATATGAAGATTATCTTTAGCAGTCCATTTTATAATTTTTTTACCTTCAAATTTCTCTTTTTCTAAATTATCAAAAGGTTTTCTCAGGTCTTTTTGAAGACCAAGTAATTTGTCCTTAATTCTTTCTGGGAGATTAATTGCTAGAAAAAGTCTATTATTTTTCATTGTTCTTTATTGAATATTAATATATTCCAACCGAATATTCAATTGAATGTTGATCTGTTTTGAGATAAAATACTATAAATATGAAGGAATCATATTTTTACAAAAAACTAGAAAAGAAAGAGGTTCAATGCGAAACTTGTTCCCATTTTTGCAAAATTGAAAATGGAGAAAAAGGAATTTGCGGAGTTAGAGAGAATAGTAATGGGAAATTAGTAGTTTTAAACTATGATAAGATAACTGCTCTTAGTATTGACCCAATAGAGAAAAAACCTCTTTATCATTTTCTTCCTGGAACAAAGACTCTATCAGTAGCAGCTCCAGGATGTAATTTTCAATGTGAAAGTTGCCAAAACTGGAGGATTTCCCAAGGCCCTCGATTAGATAATGAAATTTCAGGTCAGAAAATTTTCCCAGAAAGAATAATTGAAACTGCAAAAGCAGAAAAAACACCTAGTATCTCTTATACTTATACTGAACCTACAATCTTTGCCGAATTTGCTTTAGATACTATGAAGCTATCAAAAAAGCAAGGATTAAAAAATGTTTGGGTCACAAATGGTTATTTCTCCCCTACTTGTTTTAAAGCAATTTCTCCTTTTTTAGATGCAGTTAATGTTGACCTTAAGAGCTTTAGTGAAGATTTTTATAAAGAAAGATGTGGAGGAGAATTAGAACCTATCTTAAATAATCTTAAAAAAATAGCGAAAGAAGATATTTGGTTAGAAGTTACTACTCTATTAATCCCCGAACTAAATACTTCAGAAGAAGAAATTGGAAAGATAGCAGAATTTATAAAAAATGAATTAGGTCCTAATACTCCCTGGCACATTAGTCGTTTTTCTGGAGCTATTTCTTGGAAATTAAAAGATAAACCAAATACTTCACCAGAAACTCTAAAAAAAGCCTTTAAAATAGGGAAAGAAAAAGGATTAAATCATGTTTATGTTGGAAATATTCCTTCCTTAAACCAAGAAAATACTTATTGCTCAAGCTGTGGTGAAAAACTAATAGATAGATGTGGATACAAGATTCAAAAAAAATACAAAGGTAAAAAATGTCCAAATTGTGAAGCTAAAATTCCAATAGTAGAATAAAATATGTTAAACTTTGCAGTAATTAGTCCTCATCCTCCTGTTTTGCTTCCTGATGTTGGATCAGAGGAGCAGAGAGATGAGGTGAAAGAAACAATTGAAAATCTTAAAAAGCTTGAAAATAAGTTTAAAGAAAAAAATATTGAACATTTAATTATTATCTCCCCTCATCCTGATTGGGGTTTTAATGTGCCATTGTTTTTTATAGGAAATGATTTTGAAAAAAAGATAGAGAGAATATTAATTGAAACAGAAAGCACAGAGCATTACTTTAAACTAGGAAAAGAGAAAGCAAAAGAGTTCAAAGATAAAAAGGTAGCCGTTATAGCATCTGGAGATTTATCTCATTGTCTTAAAGAAGAAAGTCCTTATGGTTTTCATGAAGATGGCCCCGCCTTTGATAAGGCCTTAATGGATTATCTTAAAAACAAAGAAATAGAAAAAATCTTAAATCTAGAAAAAAAATTTCCAAACGCAAAAGCTTGTGGTCTTCAATCAATTTCTTTTCTACTAGGGTTTGCAGAAGAAGATTTGGACAATTACAATGTAAATGTTTTGTCTTATCAAAAACCTTTTGGAGTGGGATATTTAGTAGCTGATATTAAAGAAAAATAAATTATGGATTTTAAAATTACAAAAGAGAATATAAAGAGGAATTTAGTAACTATAATGCGAAAAGCAGGATATAAATACCAGACAAGATCAGACCAAAATCAATTATCTTTTGTCAGACCAATTCGGGGAGGAAAGTATCCTAGATTTCATATTTATGTTGAAAAAGGAGAAAGAGATTTCAAATTTAATCTTCACCTAGATCAAAGAAAAACTAATTACGAAGGGTCACATGCTCATGGTGCCGAATATTCAGGTAAAAAAATTAAAAAAGAAGGCGAAAGAATAAAAACACTTTTATCAATTAAACAACCTCAAGAAAAAAGAGAGTTTTAAAAATGAATCAACTAATAAAACTAGCGCAAAAAACCCTTGAAAGATATATAAAAGAAGGAGAAAAAATTTCTCCTCCATCTGATATTAAAAATAGATATTTAAAAGAAAAAGCAGGAGTATTTGTTACTATTAAAAAAGGAGAAGATTTAAAAGGTTGCATTGGCACTTACAAGCCAACCCAAGATAATATTGCTAAAGAGGTAATTGAAAATACTATAGCAGCAGGAACTCAAGATAGTCGTTTTTCCAATATCAAAGAAAAAGAACTTCCAGATTTATCATATGAAATCTACATTTTAGGAGAACCAGAACTTGTTCAAAATTTACAAAAACTAGACCCGGATAAGTATGGTGTACTAGTAAAAAATGCCCCATCTAATTCTAAAAATCCTTCTACCAAAACAGGGCTTTTATTGCCAGATTTAGAGGGAGTTGATACAAAAGAAAAACAAATTAGTATAGCCTGTAGAAAAGCGGGCATTAATCCGCAAGAGGAAAATATAATAATTTACAGATTTACGGTAGAAAAATATAAATGAGTAAAAAAGACAAAGAAGACAATTTAACAGATATTCAAAAAATAGTGAATCATTATTTTCATACTAAGGGGTATTCTTTGGATGAAATCAAAAAAGATGCAAAGAAAAAAGAAATTGTTTATTCTCGTCACACTAAACCAGCTAAACAATTACTAGAATTAGCCGAAAATGTAAAAGAAGCTAAGGAAGCTCTAACTACTGTAGCAGAATGGGCCAAGTCTAGAAATTTAGATTATAGTATCGAAACTGTTTTAAAAAAATGGCTTGAACTAGACGAACTAGAACCAAAAAAGAAAAAGAAAAGACCTTATTACAATGATCGCCCAATGGTTAAAAGCGAAAGAGATAATAAATGGTATGTTATTGATAAAGATGGAGAGTGGTTAGAGTTTGCTGGCAAAAAAGAAGATATTGAGTGGCGAGAAGAAGATTAAAAAAATAATAAAATGGAAAATCAAAAAGAAAATAAAATTGTTTTTTTTGGAACACCAAACTTTTCAAAATTAATTCTAAAAGAATTAACAAAGAAAGGTTTTAATATAGTTGCTGTAATTACTAAACCAGACAAACCTGTAGGAAGAGGACAAAAATTATCTTCTACCCCTGTAAAAAAACTAGCCAAAAAAGAAAATATAACTATTTTTGAACCTAAAAAAGTTAAGAATATTAAAAAAGAACTTAAAGATATAAAGCCTACTCTCGGAGTTATTGCAGCATATGGTCAAATAGTACCAAAAGAAATATTAAAAATACCAGAAAAAGGCTTTTTAAATATTCATCCTT
>CAYPLZ010000009.1:0-9596 GCA_964411855.1 uncultured Candidatus Saccharibacteria bacterium | reverse complement strand
TTCATCCTTCCCTACTTCCAAAATACAGAGGCCCTACTCCCATCCAGGCGGCAATTCTAAACGGTGATAAAGAAACTGGAGTTTCTATTATCTTAATGGATGAAAAAATAGATCATGGTCCAATTATAAATCAATCAAAAATATCTATTGATAAGCCTAATTACAAAGAGCTATTTAAACTTTTAGTAGACGAATCCAAAAGTTTAATTATTGAAACAATTCCAAAATGGCTAAATAATAATATTAAAGCTAAAAAACAAGACCACTCTAAAGCAACCTATACTTCTCTGTTAAAAAAAGAAGATGGGAAAATAAACTGGGAAAATAAGGCTATTAAAATTGAAAGGAAAGTAAGAGCATTTAACCCTTGGCCCTCTGTCTTTACTTATTTTGATAAAAAACTTCTTAAGGTTTTAGAAGCAGAAGTTCTAAAACAAAATGATTTTTCCAAAGAAAAACCAGGTAAAGTTTTAAGTTATGGAAAGGATAAATTAGTAGTTCAAACAGGTGAAGAACTTTTAAGGTTAAAAAAGATACAGGTGGAAGGGAAAAAGGCAATGAAAGATACAGCTTTTCTAAAAGGAAATAAAGAAATAATTGGTAAATTACTAAATTAAAAATGTCAACCCTTTCTTTTAACGAAATTGAAAAAGGCGATTTAATTATTGTAGAAAATGATCCTTGCAAAATATTAAAAACTTCTCACATGGCTAAAGGAAGAGGCTCCTCTGTTTTAAGAGTTAAATTAAAAAACCTTCGTAAAGACGAAGAAACTTCAAAAACTTTTCGACCTTCTGATTCTTTTGAAGAAGCTAATATTAAAAACAAGAAAGTTAAATTTATATATGAACATCGAGGAGAATATGTTTTTCACGAAAAAGGAGATAAAAGTAAACGTTTTAAACTTCAAGAAGACCAAGTAAAAGAGAAAAAGAAATACCTTAAACCAGAATTAGAATTAGAACTTATTTTGTTTAAAGATGAAATAATAAATATTTCTTTACCTATTAAAGTTAATTATAAAGTAGATTTTGCTCCTCCTGGAGTGAAAGGAAACAGAGCTGAGGCTGGAACTAAAACCGTTACATTAGAAACAGGAGCTAAAATAGACACTCCTCTATTTATAAAAAGAGGAGATGTTATAGAAGTTAATGTTGAAAAAGACGAATACGTTAGAAGAATAAAAAAAGGAAAAACACTTTAAAATATTGAAAAAAATAATTTTTAGGTTATAATAGGGCAATCTGTTCTTTTTTAATTCACCTAAGGAGGGTAAAGAGATGGAAGATGTTTATTGTCCAAGCTGTTCTTGCAAAATGGAAATCCAGGACGAGTATGATGAGTGTTGTGACGAGGACGTGCTTCGTCGCGGGTGCAATTGTGGTTATGAGGACCTTTGCACTGAAGAAGGAGATATAATAAAAGTTATCTCAGAATCAGAAGTTTACAAAAAACCATTTTTGAATATTTCCTATAGTGATATTTTTAAGGATCAACCTAAAATGACCCAGGACGAGTTTCATAATTTAATTTCTCTTGCCCATCCTCAAGAACCATAAGTTTCACTTCAAAAAGCCACCTAAAAAATAGGTGGCTTTTTCTTTCTTCTTTTACATTTCTTTTAAAACATCAATGCCTAGAAGAGCAAGTCCTTTTTGAATGGCTTCACTAGTAGCTTTAGTTAGGGCTAATCTAGCTTTTTTAGTTTTTTCATCTTCTGCAAAAAGCACAGAATGTTTGTTGTAGAAAACACTAAAATCTTTTGCAATATTATATACAGAGTTTGCAACAAAAGATGGATTATATTCTTTTCCAGCTGTCTCTATTTTTTGAGGAAGTTCCATTATTTTTCTTAACAAAAGAATTTCTTCTTTATTTCCAAGATAAGAAAAATCTATCTTATCATAATCTAACTCAATTTCTGCTTTTTTAAGAATACTTTGGGTTCTAGCATAAGCATATTGACAGTATGGCCCTGTAGAGCCCTCAAATGAAATTGAAGCCTTAGGATCAAATTGAATATTTTTAGAAGAGTTCACCCTTAAAAGATAAAATTTTATTGCGGCATTCATTATCTTTTCAGCACGTTCTTCTAGTTCTCCTTTTTTAAGATCATATCTTTTTTCAATTTCTTCTCGAGCTAAATCTTTTACCTTTTTAATTAAATCATCTAATTTAACAACATTCCCTTTTCTTGAGGACATACTTCCCTGAGGAAGGTCAACTAATCCGTATGGGATATGAGTACAATTCTCACTCCACTTATACCCTAATTGCTCTAATACTGTAAACAGTCTTTTAAAATGGCTTTTTTGTTCAGAGCCTACAACATACAAAAGACGGTCTAAATCATATTCTTTAAATCTCTTTACTGCTAAACCAACATCTTGGGTTAAGTAAACACTTGTACCGTCTTCTCTTAAAAGTAATGCTTTTTTAACTTTTCCATCTTTATCCTTTCCAAATTTTTCTTCTGGCAATAAGGCAACAATCTTTCCTTTTTCTTTTTTAAATATATTATCCTCTAATCCCTTTTTAATTATCTTTTTACCTTCTTCATAGACCTCACTTTCAAATTGGATTAGATCAAAATCAAATCCTAATTTTTGAATACTTTCTTTAAATCCTTCTAAAAATAATTGATTTGTATTTTTAAATTTTTCAACTATTTCTTTATCTTCTTTTTCCCACCTTTGAACTAATTCTTGAACCTCCTCTTTTAATTCTGGATTATCTTCTTTCTTCTTTTCGTATTCTACATATAAATTACCCAAAAAATGATCTGGTTTAATATTATTTTTTTGAGGAGTTTCATTAGAGTGCCATTTCATCCAAGCTAAAATTGATTTAAACACTGGTACACCTTTGTCATTAATTAAGCAAGCTTTAGTCACATCTTTATTGCACTCTTTTAATATTTTTGCATTTGAATCACCTAGACAAGCATTTCTTAAGTGTCCTATATGTAAAGGTTTGTTACTATTTGGTGAAATAAATTCAATCATTACTTTTTCTTTTTCTAGTTTTGGAGAAAAGAAGTCTGTCTCTTTTCTTAATACATCACCAATTATTTTATTAAAGAATTTCTCTCTTTTAATAATAAAATTAAGATAAGGCCCTGTTGCCTTTACTTCTTTGATAAAATTAAGAGAAGGAAAATTATTTTTAATTTTTTGAGCTATTGAATTCGGATCTTCTCCTATTTCTTTAGCTATCTCAAAACAAGGAAAAGCAAAATCTCCCAATTCTACTTTGGGAGGAACTTCTAACTCAATTTCCACCTCTGTATTAAAAAGATCTTTAATAAGGGATTGAGTTTTTTCAGTTATTTCTTCTTTTATTTTCATAAGTAATTTTTGTTTATTATAATTTACCCCTATTCGAATGTAAAGAAAAAAGCCGCACTATTACGGCTTTAAAATAAGTGGCTGCCGGGCCTGGACTCGAACCAGGATTAGAGGAACCAAAATCCCCTGTGTTACCATTACACTACCCGGCATTATTAAATTATGAACACTCGATAGCAGCTATTTCAAGTGGTAACTGTGGAATAGATGAATAATTAATTTGATTCCCAGCTTTTAAAAACTTATTAATTGTCTTTTTAAGCTGAGTGTTATCTATATTATTTGCTTGTTCCTTTAATTTGTCAAATTCTTCGTCGGTTAACCCAGTAATAATATCTTTATCATCTCCTACATTTTTAAACATCAGAACTTGCCTTAAGTAGTTTATCAAACTTTCATTAAACTTTTCAAGGTCTGTTCCTTTGTTTAGGACTTCATTTAAATATTGTACTGCTTTACCAGCTTCTCCATTAAAGATAAAATCAACAAATTTAATGACAGCTTCAGTCTCTACTAAACCTAATAAATCTTTAACGTCTTCTGTCCCTATTTTATCTTTAGATCTGCCAAAGTTTAAAATTTGCTCTAATAATGTTTCACCATCCCTAACTGATCCTTCAGAGTTTAAAGCGATAAGCTCCAAAGCAGATTTATCTATATCAACCTTCTCTTTTTTTGCAATTTTCTCTAGCTTTTCTACAATTTCAGGAACTTTTAACTTTTTAAAATCAAACCTCTGGCAACGAGAAACTATAGTATTTATTACCTTATGAATTTCTGTAGTAGCTAAAACAAAAATTGCATGTTCGGGAGGCTCTTCCAATGTTTTTAAAAGTGCATTAGCAGCTCCTTTTGAAAGTTGATGACACTCATCAATAATGAATACTTTATATTTGGCTTTAGTTGGAGAAAACTTAACTCCATCTCTTAACTCTCTAATATCATCAATTCCTGTGTGAGAAGCAGCATCCATTTCAATTAAACTCATTGCGTTTTGATTAGAAATTTCTTTACAAGAATTACATTTATTACAAGGTTCAAATTTTATCTCAGAATCAGGTTTTTCAATTGGATCCTCACAATTTAAAGCCTTTGCAAGCAATCTTGCTGTTGTAGTCTTTCCAGCTCCTCTTGGCCCTGTAAAAAGATAAGCATGAGAAATAGAATCATTAGCCAAAGCATTAGTTAATGTTTTAACAACATGCTTTTGACCTACCATCTCACTAAATTTTTGTGGTCTATATTTTTGATATAATACTTCTGACATTAATCTTTAAAAACTAAAAATTTATAACCTAAAAAATTCCAAGTCATAGAACAAAATGCTGCAAATACTCCTCCAATATTTGCTAGAATATTTGGATTAATATCTAACGATGGTCCAATCCAATTTACCATAATTGTAGCTGCAGTAACATTAATAAAAAATCCAATACCGCTTACTAAAATAAATTTTCCAAATTCTTTCCCCTTCTCTGTTAGATCTTCTTCCTCCCCTTCTTCAATACTACTAAATGTCCAATTTTTATTCCATAGATAGGAATTAACTGTAGCAATAAAAAATGAAAACCCCTTAAAAACAGAATAATATATTCCACTAGCAATGCCTGTAAAGAAGATTAAGAGATTTAAAACTCCAAGATCTACAAATGTATTTAAAGCTCCTACTACAGCGAATTTAGCTATCTCCCAGATAGCAGTAATTTTCTTTCCAATATAGTAAGCTACTAAAAGTCCAATTACTGTAAGAATTGGTAGAACAATTGGCCAAATCCAATAAATTAATTCAATACCAATGTTAAAGTTTTTTAATATTGGTAAGCTTAAAAGTGCAATAAGTTCACCAATTATCAAACCCAATAGAATGTCTGATTTTTTCATTTTAGCAAGTTTTCTTTATTTTGATTTTATTTATACTAGCATAATTAAAGAAAAGAAAAAAGCGCTTTTTTGGCTATTTTTAATTTCGGATTTTTGTGTTAAAATTAATCATGATGAAGTTTTTTAATACTCTAGGAAGAAAAAAAGAAGAATTCAAACCTATTAAAGAAAAAGAGGTGGGTCTTTATACTTGTGGGCCTACTGTTTATAACTATGCCCATATAGGGAACCTTAGGACTTTTATATTTGAAGATATTCTAAAAAGAGCTTTAGAATATAATGGATATCAGGTTAAACATATAATGAATATTACTGATGTAGGGCATTTAACTTCAGACAATGATGAAGGTGAAGATAAAATTGAAAAACAAGCCAAGGAAGAAGAAAAATCAGCTCAAGAAATAGCTAAATTTTATACTAAAGCTTTTAAAAAAGACTTAGAAAGACTAAACATTAAAAAACCTGATATTTATGCTAAAGCTACAGACTATATTAAGGAACAGATAGAACTTGTAAAAAAATTAGAAGAAAAAGGGTTCACTTATAAAATAAAAGACGGAGTCTATTTTGACACTTCTAAATTAGATAATTACGGAGAACTAAGAGGAAATACAGAAAAAGAAGAAATTGAACCAGGAGCAAGAGTTGAAATGGTAGAAGGAAAGAAAAATCCTACTGACTTTGCTCTTTGGAAATTTAGCCCAAAAGATAAAAAAAGACAACAAGAATGGGATTCTCCTTGGGGGAAAGGTTTTCCTGGGTGGCACTTAGAATGTGCGGCTATTAGCATTAAGCATCTTGGAATACCTTTTGATATACATTGTGGAGGAATTGATCTTATCCCTACTCATCATACAAACGAAATTGCAGAAGCAGAAGCAGCTTTTGGAGAAAAATTTGTAAACTATTGGCTCCACGGAGAATTTTTAATTCTTAAAGAAGGGAAAATGTCAAAATCAGAAGGTAACATTATTACTATTAGCAACCTAATAGAAAAAGGGTTTAATCCAATGGCTTATCGATATTTAGCTCTTACTGCTCACTATCGATCCCAACTTGCTTTTGGATGGAATAATCTTGAAAAAGCGGAAAACGGATTGAAAAGATTAAAAGAACAAACAAAAAGATTAGTCACAGATAAAAAACCAGAACTTACTGATAAGGCAAAAGAATACAAGAATAAATTTGAAAGCTACATTAACGATAATCTTAAGATCCCTCAGGCCTTAGCTTTAACCTGGGATGTAGTTAAAGATAGCGATTTAACAAAACCAGAAAAATATAATTTAATCTTAAACTTTGACAAAGTTTTAGGATTAAATTTAAATAAGATTGAAGGTTATAGAAATTTTAAAATAGAAAAAATAAATTACAGAGCTTCTGAAAAAGCACCAAAAGAAATTGAGACATTAGTAGTCCAAAGAGAAGAATTGAGAAAAGAAAAGAAATGGGAAGAGGCGGATAAGGCAAGAGAAGAAATAAAAGAAAAAGGATATAAGATCGAAGACACAGAAGAAGGACCAATTATTAATAAAAATAATAAAAAATAATTTTTAAATATTAAATATGGCAGACTCAAATATTGATGAAAATCTTCCACCACAAAGCATAGATGCAGAAAAATGTTTATTAGGATGCTTTTTAGTAGATGAAAACTCTATTGTGAAAGTGGGAGATTATTTAAAACCTCGTGATTTTTATAAAAACAAACACAGGAAAATTTATGAGGTAATGGAAGAATTTTTTGAGAAGGGAGAGAATATTGATATTCTCACTATTTCAAATCGACTTAAAGAAAAAGACCAGCTTAAAGAAATTGGAGGAAGGAGTTACTTAACAGACCTTGTAAATACAGTTCCAACGGCAAGCAATGTAGGAAATTACGCTAAAATTGTACAAAAGAAAAGAGTATTAAGAGACTTGATACAAGCTTCTCAGAAGATAAATGACATAGCAAGCAAAAAAGATGAAGATGTTGATACTCTTTTAGATCAAGCAGAAAGCACAATATTTAGTATTGCTCAAAAATCTTTTACAAAAAGTTTTACTCATGTTAAAGATTCTCTAGAAGAAGCTTTTGAAAGAATAGACAAACTTTCTAATAAAGACGAGTTGAGAGGTGTTCCTACTGGCTATCCTGATCTTGATGAAAAATTAGCAGGATTACAAGATTCAGACCTTGTTATTCTAGCAGCAAGGCCTAGTATGGGTAAGTCTTCCCTTGCTTTAAATATTGCTCTTAATGTAGCTGGCTTAAAAAAGATTCCAGTTGGAATATTTAGTATTGAGATGTCTAAAGACCAAGTAACAGATAGATTAATTGCTTCCCAAGCAGATGTAAATCTTTGGAAATTAAGAACAGGAAGATTATCTTCCGACGAAGACGGTGGAGGAGATTTTGAAAGAATTAGAGAAAGTTTAGGAGTTTTGTCTGAAGCACCAATATATATTGATGACAATTCTACTGCTGATGTTCTTCAAATGAAAGCAATGGGAAGAAGGCTTCAAGCTCAGCATGGATTAGGTTTAATTATTGTGGACTATTTACAATTGATACAACCTAGAAACTCATCAGTTTCTAGGGTTCAACAGATGACTGAAATTTCAAGAGCACTTAAAGGATTAGCAAGAGAGTTAAGTGTTCCAGTGTTAGCTCTTTCTCAACTATCAAGAGCTGTAGAAAAAAGAACTCCTAAAATTCCAAGACTATCTGACTTGAGAGATACAGGTGCAATTGAGCAAGATGCTGATGTAGTAATGTTTATTTACAGAGAAGATCAATATAAAGAAAATTCAAACAAAGAAAATATTGCTGATGTAATAATTGCCAAACATAGAAATGGTCCAACAGGAACTGTTGAGCTATTTTTCAAAGAGAACACAGCAACATTTCATAGTCTAGATAAAAGATATAAAACACAAGATGATGAAGAAAAAGTTTCCTCAATCCCTACAGAATTTGATTAATGCTTTTGCTAAATTACCAACTGTAGGCCCCAAAACAGCTTCTCGGTTTGTGCTTCATTTACTTCATTCTTCTGATGAAGAAACTGAGAATCTTAAAAAAGCTTTAGAAGAATTTAATAAAAACATTAAATTGTGCTCTTTTTGTTTTAATCCATTTGAAAAAGATGGAGACCTTTGCCCTATTTGCTCTGATAAAACTAGAGATAATAATAAGGTTTGCATAGTAGAAAAAGAAACCGACTTAGCAACTCTTGAAGCCACAAAAAAATACAAGGGATTATATTTTATCTTAGGAGGATCAATTTCAAATATTAAAAAAGAAAATATAGAAAAACTTAGAGTTAACGAATTAAAGAAAAGAATAAAAAAACCTTCCAATTACTTGAACCGGAAGGCTAAAATTAACGAATTAATTTTGGGTTTAAACCCAACTACTGAAGGAAAAGCAACTTCTCGCTATCTTCAAAAAGAACTCAAAAATTTTAAAGTTAAAATTACTCGGTTAGGAAGAGGGCTTCCTATTGGAGGAGAATTGGAGTATGCTGACAAAGAAACAATTGAAGAAGCATTGAAAGGCAGAAATTAAGCTTTAATATCAGTAATTTCTACTTCAGTATAGGGCTGTCTGTGGCCCTTTTTTGTTTTTTGTCTTTTTTTAGCTTTATACTTAAATATAGTAACCTTTTCTCCTTTACCTTGTTCTAAAACTTTAGCTTTTACTTTTGCTTTTTCTAATAAAGGTTCTCCTATTTTTAAATCATCATCATTTTTAACCAGCATAACCTGATCAAAAGTAACTTGATCTCCTTCTTCTGCATCTAGTTTTTCAACTCTAACTTTGTCTCCTTTGGAGACAAGATATTGTTTTCCACCAGTTTTAATAATTGAAATTTCCATTTGTCTTTTAATGATTAACTGAATTTAACGTAATTAATTTATAGCATTTTTAATAAGGTTTTTCAAGCCATAACCTCCACAAGTAAGAATATAATATAAAGTCCTACTAAATACAAACCCTCTCTCCTATCAATTGATTGCTTAGTGCGAGTGAATATAACAAATGCTAATGCAGCTAAAACTAAAAATATTCTAGCTATTGCAAAAGGAGAAAAGTCAGGAATTTCTATTGGAGAAAGGATAGCAACTATTCCCAAGACTAATGTAGCAGGAATAATTATAGAGCCCATTAAATCTCCAATTACAAGCCAATCATTCCCTTTCTTAGCAGCTTGAACAGCAAAAGAGATCTCTGGTAAGGCATTCCCTATTCCAACAATTAAAAGCCCTACCAAAGGTAAGGATAAGCCTAAAGTATCAGCAAAATAGCGGGCTGATTGAACTATTCCTTCAGAAGCAACTAATAAAATTAATACAGTTCCAATTGCAATAAAAAAGTTTTTC
>CAYPLZ010000008.1:0-16911 GCA_964411855.1 uncultured Candidatus Saccharibacteria bacterium | reverse complement strand
CATGGAGCTTCTTTAATCTCGTTGCACTGGGAAAAGACATAAAGCCCGAAAACAATAATTAACAAAACTCCATCAAGGCGAGAAAGAATATGGTCTTGGATTAATAAAATTGGAAGTATTGCAATTAGAAGTGTAAAAATTGCACTTCCTTGTACTGTTCTACTTTTAAGACTTAGTCCATTACTTGAAATTAAGGCAGCTAATCCAGCTGCTAAAGTAAGATCAACTATTGCTCCACCAATTACATCCGAAAAAGATAATTCTGGAATTTGATGAATTACAGAACTTATTCCAACAAAAAAGTTAGAAATTGAAGCTGCTAAGGCCATTGTAAAAAAGGCAACAATAAATTCTTTCCATTTAAGAAATTTAGCAAGTTTGGATAAAGACTTAATAAGTTGATTGCTTGTAAAACCAAGCAATAAAGCAGAAAAGATAAATACTAGAACATAGAAAAAAGTTAACATAGCTATTTTTTATTATATTTCCTGGTTATAAACAACCATTTTGTTACTTCGATTAAACCAAATTTAACTAAACCAACCGATAAAATTATTTGCCAATCAAAGAAAGTAAGTGGGACTGTCCCAAACAGACGTTGAAGTGGTTCAATGTAAATTGTTACAAGAAGCATTGCTACGCTAAAGGCCCAACTGATTAGCAGGAATTTATTTGAAAAGATATTAATATTCCAAATATTTTTCTTTAAGTTTTTACAAGAAAAAACATAAAAAAGTGAATCAATAGCTAAAGCACTAAAGATTACAGTTTGGATATGGGCAGTAACATAGGAAGTTTGATTTAAGAGATAAAAGAATATTCCTACTAAAAAGAAGTCTGTAATTAAACCAATGATAAAGATAATAGCTTTCATCTCTTTTGTTAATAAAGCAATATCATGTCCCTGAGGTTTTCTTTTCATAATATCTTTTTCTTTTGGTTCAAACCCTAATACCAAACTCATTGGGCCATCCTCTACTAAATTAATCCACAAGATTTGTACTGCTGCTAAAGGCAAAGGAAGCCCCAAAGTAATACTCATTCCAACTAAAATAATTTCGGAAAAACTGTCTGCTAAAAGATAAGTAATTACCTTTCTCATATTATCAATAATTGCCCTTCCTTCCTCAATTGCAGCAACAATAATACTAAATCCGTCGTTAAGAAGTACCAAATCAGCAATTTCTTTTGCAACAGCAGTTCCAGAGCCAGTTGCAACCCCAATATCTGCTCTTTTTAATGCAGGTGCATCATTAATACCATCACCTGTCATTGCTACCACTTTGTCTCTTTTTTGCCAAGCTTCAACAATTCTCATTTTGTGCTTTGGCTCAACCCTTGCATAAATATAGATTTCATCTAATTTTTCATCCAATTCCTTATCAGACATCTTTTCTAAATCCTTTCCTCTAATAATGTTTTTCTCTTCAGAAGGGATATCTAATTTATCAGCAATGGCTTTAGCAGTTAGCTTATAATCTCCAGTAACCATGATCGGTTTCATTCCTGCAGTCTGACACTTTTTAAAAGCATCCTTGACCTCTTCTCTTAAAGGATCAAAAAGACCCAATAAACCACTAAAGTTTAGACCATCTATTTCTTTTTCTTTTATTTCTTTCTTATCTGTTTCTTTGGTTGCAACACCAATAACCCTATACCCCTTACTAGATAATTCGTCTAACTTATTCTTCCAGTGTTTTTGCTCTTCTGAACTTAAAGTTGACCTTTCTATTAATTTTTCAGGAGCACCAGCTACATATAAAATATTAGGTTCTCCCTTTTGCAAAGAAGCAGTTAATTTTGTTTGAGAACTAAAAGGAAGTTTATCCAATAAAGGAGATTTATCTAGTACCTCTTCTCTAGAGGAAAAACCCTTTAATCCATACATTAATAAAGCTTTTTCTGTTGGAGAACCATGAACATCCCATTTTTCCTTATCATCTTCAGGATTATCAATAAAAGCCCCATTACATAACAGGGCTGTCTTTTGAGCTATTTCTTTACTACCTTTTAAGATAGTCTTTTTAACTTTCATCTTCCCTTCAGTTAAAGTAGCAGTTTTATCAGTACAAATAATTGAAGTTCCTCCTAAAGTTTCAGCTGAAGAAAGTTTTCTAACCAATCCTTTTTCTTTTAAAATTTTCTGCATCCCAATAGCAAGGATAATTGTCATTGCTATTGGAAGTCCTTCAGGAATTGCGGCTACAGCTATAGCTATTGAAGTTGTAAACATCTCTATAAACTCTTTCCCTGTAAAAATACCTTCAAGAAAAATTACAAAAGAAGCAACCCCAATTAAGACTCCTATTATATGACTAAATCTAAGTAGCTTTTTCTGTAAAGGGGTTTTTTCATCTGGTGTGGCTTCTACAACCTCTGTAATTTTTCCAATTTCTGTTTTAAGTCCAGTTTCAGTAACTAATACTTTTGCATTTCCATCTTCTACTATTGTTCCGGTAAATACCATATTAGTTCTATCCCCTACAACTGTATCTTGATCAATTGTCCCCGGACTTTTTTCGGCTGGAAGCCACTCTCCAGTTAAAGCCATTTCATTGATTTTAAGTTCTTCACTTTGAATAATTCTTCCATCAGCAGTAACTTTATCTCCAGGTTCTAACAATAAAATATCTCCAGGAACTAACTTATCTGAAGGCACCATCTGCTTATGGCCATCTCTAATTACTGTAGCTTCATACTTTACTACTTTTCCAAGCTCAGCTAATGCCTGAGAAGCTTTATTCTCTTGGATAAATCCTACTATCGTATTGATAAATACTACAGTAGATAAAACTATTGCATCAGTATATTCATGCAAAAAGATAGTGATTGCAGCTGCAATCAAAAGAATATAGACAAGAGGACTTTTAAGTTGATTAAGGAAAATCTTAGTTTTTGAAAGAGATTTTTTACTTGGAAGCTTATTGGGTCCAAATTTTTTAAGTCTACTTTTAACCTCTTTGGATTTTAATCCATCAGTGAGGTCAGCTTCTAAAGTTTTTTGAATTTCCTCAATAGAATTACTATGCCAACTTTGGTTTTTATCCTCCATAAAATTTTAGCTTTTAAGTTTTTAAAAAGATAGTACCGCCAACCGGATTTGAACCGGTGTCTTCAGCTTGAGAAGCTGATGTCCTAAACCACTAGACGATGGCGGCTTTTTAAAAAGATACCATATTAATAAGAGGGAATCAATGCTTTTCTTTTAGGATTTGAGAAATTTTAACAAGATTTTTTCCTAAAATTATTCCAGAAGCAATAGCTACTAAAAGATCTAGAGCTATATCCTTATCTAGTTTATCTTCTACCCAAAAAGGAACACTATTACCTTTCTGTTCTATTTTGAAGGTAGTTCCATGATTTTTATGAAAGTCATCAAGTTTAATATCAGCCTTTCTATTTACAGCAAAACTATAAACCTGAGTTGGGGAAAGTTTTGATTTAAAATTTTCTTTAAATTTATTATCTTTCTTAAAAGCAACTGCCCCAGAAGGAGGAAGATTACTAATAATAGTCTTTATTTTATAAGCTGGAATATCTTTATCACTTTTAAAAACAAGAACTGGTGAGATTGAGTTTCTTAAAAGAAAAGCAAGATCTTCCTTTTTAATATTAGCTGCATCTATAATTTTAATATCTTTTTCAATGTTTAATAGGATCTTTTCTATAAAATCTAAATCACTACCAAAAAGCAAAACTAATTTCGGTTTTTTTAAGAAGAACTTTATTTTTTTGTATAAATTAATTTTCTTGATCATAATCAGGTGGAATTTGATAATAGTTTAATAAGTAATCTGTCATTTTTTTAAAGGTAGGTGCTGCAGATTCTTCAGCAGAATTTGTATTTGGGTTATTTAGTTTGACTAATATTAGGAATTTTGGATTAAAGGCGGGAGCAAAACCAATGAAGCTTTGCCAGGTCTTATCAGAATAACCAGATTTATTAACTCCGATACTAGACCATGAAACTTGAGCTGTTCCTGTTTTTCCTGCTATGTAATAACCTGGTATCTGAGCTTTTTTCCCGTATCCTTCTTTAATAACTTCTACTAGCATTGCAGTTAATTGTGAAGCTGTATTATTTGAGATAACTTGTTTAGTTGTTTTGTTTTCAATACTTTGAAGAAGATAAGGAGTTACCATTTCTCCATTATTAGCAATTGCCGAAAAAGCCTTGAGAAGTTGGATTGGGGTTATTTCAATTCCTTGGCCGAAACTTGCAGTTGCAAGATTAATCTCTCTTTTCTTTTTTAGTTCTGGATTATCAGAAGCAACTTCTGGAAGTCCTACATTAGTTTTAGAAAAGAAATCAAACTTTTTGATATAATCTAGAAATTTATCTTCTTCAAGTCTTTGTTGTGCAAAAACTGCCCCTGTATTAATTGATTTTTTCAAAACTCCTGTCATGGTTTGCTCTCCATATTTTTTTTGGTGATAGTTTTCAATTGTCCAACCACCTATCTTTACGCTTCCTTCATCAATATAGGTCGTGTCTGGCTTAATCTTATCTTCATTTAATGCAGCTGCCATAGTAATAGGCTTAAAAACAGAACCAGGCTCGTAAAGTTTTTGCGTAACTGAATTTTGGAAAACCTCCATTTTTTCTCCCTCTGCATACTCCTCATATTTATTTGGATTAAAGTTTGGTAAAGTAGCTAAAGCTAAAATTTTACCACTCTTAGGATCCATTATTGTAATAGATCCTCCTTCTATTTCATATTTTTCTTTCGCTTCTTTTAATAAATCTTCTGCAACAGATTGAATATTAAAATCAATAGTTAAAACTAAATCCTTGCCTTCTTTAATTTCTGGAGATTTACTGTCTAGCAAATAGCCATGAACAGTTGTAATCCCTCTTGAAAGTCCCCTCTCGCCCTTTAAAAGGTCGTTATAGGCTCCTTCAATTCCATATTGACCCTTATGCCCTGCTCCAACAAAACCAAGTAGATTTGAGGCTAAAGTGTCATAGGGATAATACCTTCCTCCTTTCTTAGTTAAATAAATTCCTTCAATATTTTTCTCTCTAATTTTTTCTGCTTTTTCTTTACTTAATTCTTCTTTGATTTTAGTGTAACTACTTTCTTGGGATATTTTGTTTAAAATTTCCTCTTTATCTAAATCAATAATTTTGCTTAATTCAAGAGCAGCCTCCTCTTTGTTTTTTATCTTATTTGGACAACTAAATAAAAGATACCAAATATTATTGGTAGCTAATGGTATAAGTTCTCCGTTTTTTTGTTGAGCTAAAATTTCTCCCCTCTCTCCTTTTATTTCCTTAAAAAAATTATGTTGCCCTTGAGCTAAAGCACTATAATATTCGTGTTCCTCTATTTGCAGACTAGTAAGACGATAAACTATACCGCCTGCAAATATCAATATTAAAAATAAAACTATATAAGTTCTCCATTTCACCATTTTTATTCAGCAGTTACTATGCTGTTTCCTGTAACTTTTACGTATTTTGAAGAATCAACTTTTTCAAAATTATACTCTTCTATTTTTCTTTCTAAAACTGCCCAAGATTCTTCTTGGAAGTTTTTTGAAGAAAGTTCAAGATTGGTACTAGCTAACTTTTGAACCTTTTCTTTGTAATCTTTTGTTAAGTAAATATTCTTTGTTAGATCGTTAATCTGATAAATGTATAGGCCGATATTAAAAATTATGCAAGCGATTAGAAAATAACTAATATAATGTTTTTTAATTTTAGAGAAAAGGGTCATATTTTGTTTATTTAATTTATTTTATTTCAACTACTCTTAATTTTGCTGACCTTGAACGTGGATTCTTTTTTACCTCTTTATCACTAGCGCTAATTGGTTTTTTAGTTAAGACCTTTACCTTATTATTATTTTTAAAGAAATTTTTAACTATTCTATCTTCTAGAGAATGGAATGAAATAACTGCTACTCTACCCTCTGGTTTAGTTCTTTCTATGGCTTGTGGTAAGACCTTCTTTAAATTACTAAGTTCTCTATTTACTTCTATTCTTAAAGCTTGAAAGGTGCGGGTTGCAAAATGAATTCTTTTTCGAATATAAAAACTTGGAACAGCTTTTTTAATCGTTTCTATTAAATCTTTTGTAGTGTTAATTTCTTTTCTTTTTCTTTCTTCTACAATTTCCTTACTTATTCTGTTAGCAAATCTTTCTTCTCCATAATCTTCTAAAATTCCTATTAGATCATTTTTTGGGTATTTATTAACTATGTCTTTTGCAGTTAGCTTCTGGACCTCAGGATTATAGCGCATATCTAGTTTCTCTTCTTTTTGGAAGGAGAATCCTCTTTCACTATTTTCCAGGTGCCAGGAAGACATTCCAATATCTAATAAAACTCCATCTACTTTGTCAAAACCATTTTCTTTTACAATATTTTTTAAATTAATATAGGAGTCATTTACCACAATTAAGTTTTCTTCTTCCTTTTCTCTTAATCTTTGGGCTAGATCAGGATCAAACTCAATTGCTATTACTTTTCCATCTGGTTTTACTTTATCCAAAAGTGCAAGACTATGACCTCCTCCTCCAGCAGTACAATCCACAAAGTTTTTATTTGCCTCTGGCTTTAAATATTGAATAACCTCTTTTTTAAGAACTGGTTCATGTATTTTTTTCATGAATTATATATCTAAATCTTCTAATCCTTGTGCAATATCTTCAACTGAGTTTTCTTTCTTGTATTCTTTCCAAGTTTCTTCATCCCAAAGCTCAATTTTATTTGAAAGTCCTAGAATTGCCACTTTTTTATCTAGGTTTGCGTAATCTTTTAAATAATCTGGTATTAGAATTCTTCCTGTTTTATCAATTTTTACATCAGATGCGCTTGCCAATTTTACTCTAGCGTATGTTCTAGCTGCTTTCTTCCCACTTGGAATATTTTCTAACTTTTCAGCCTCCTCTTTCCAAGACTCTAAAGGATATAAAACAAGACAATTATCAATTCCTTTTGCAATCACAGCTTTCTTGCCGAGCTTTTCTCGGAATTTTGCCGGAATTGCTACTCTGCGCTTATTATCGATTTTATGGGAATATTCACCAATGAACATAAAAGTTTTCCACAAATATGAGTACTTTTTAACACCTTTTTCCACAATCTCCCACTTCTACTCACATGGTACCCTATTATTATGAAATAATCAAGTCCTTTTCCCACTTTTAAAAAAAGAACCCCCTCTCTATAAGAGAGGGGGTGTATTTAGTATTTTTTGAAAGAGATCTTTAGTTTAGTTTTATAACTTCAAAATCTTCTGGATTAATTTTAAATTTATCTCCTCTTTCTATTTTGTCAGACAATAATGCATTAGCAATAGAGTTTTTAACTTTGTCTTGAATTACTCTTCCCATTTCCCTAGCCCCGAATCGAGGCTCATAACTTAAATCAACTATTTTTTCTTTTAATTCTTCTGTTATTTCAAACTCAATTCCTTTATTGTCTAATCCTTCTCGTAAATCATCTAGCATTAATTCTGAAATATCTAATAAATTTTCTTTAGATAAAGGACCAAATACAATTACTGAATCAAATCTATTAATAAATTCAGGCCTAAATGTTCCTTTTTCAAAAAGATTATCAATAAGCTTCTCCTTAACTGTATCCCATTTATTTTCTTGATCTAAGTTTTCTAAGATTATTTTATAACCTGCATTAGAGGTGGCAATAACCATACAATTTCTAAAATCTACTCTTCTTCCCATTCCATCTGTTAAAAATCCTTCATCTAACACCTGAAGGAAAAGATTTAAAATTTTTGGATGGGCTTTTTCTAGTTCATCCAAAAGAATTAAAGAAAAAGGCTCTTCTCTAACTTGGGTTGTTAAAAATCCGTCTCTATTGTCTGTTCCAATTAATCTGTCAATATCATTAATGTTTTGGAACTCAGACATATCTAATCTAATCATTTTTTTAGAATTACCAAAATATATTTCTGTTAAAGCTTTAGCAGTTTCTGTCTTACCAACTCCTGTTGGCCCAAGGAAAAGAAATGTTCCAATTGGTTTCTCTCTTACCTCTATTTCTGCTCTTGCTCTTCTCAGAGCCTTAGCTACATGACTTACTGCATAATCTTGATTTATAATTCTTTCATGAATTAAATCCTCTAAATTAAGTAGTATTTCTTTCTCTTTTTCTTTTACTCCACCCAAAGGTAGTTCTGTTTTTTCAGAAAGGACTTTTGAGACATGTTCTGGAAGAACTATTTTATCCTTAGATTGAGCAACATATACAGCAATCTCATCTAATAAATCTTCTGCTTTTTTAGGAAAAGGTTGATTTGGAATATATTGTTCGCAATCTTCTACTAGTTTTCTAATAGCAGGAAAGGTTATAAATAGATCATGTTTAGCTTCTAATTTAACCACTTGTTTTTCTAAAAGAACCATTGTATGTTCTTTGGTGGTTTCTGAAACTTCAATTTTTTCAAATAAAGAAAGGAGAGAAGAATTTCTTTCTAGATTTTGATGCAAACCATCATAACTAGCAATTCCTATAATTTGAAATTGAGGAAAATGTAAGTAAGAAGCAATTAAACCAGAAATATCTATTGTTCCTGGTTTATTTTTATTTCCTACAAAATCATGAATATTATCAATTACTAAGATAACATTGCCTGCTTCAACAACCTCTTGAAAAATTTTATCTAATACTTTTTCAACTTTTTCTGGATTTTCTATTTTTGCCAATAAACTTGTTAGTTTAAGCTCAACTATTCTATTATTAGCAATTCCGGACATTGTTTTTCCAAGAATAGTTTTTCTTGCAAGAGCAAAGACTATACTTTTTCTTCCTGTTCCTGGTCTACCTACTAACAAAGCATTATTAATTTCTCCTCTTGCCAGTACTCTTTCTACAATCTCGATTTCTTTTTCGTGACCTATAATTTCAGGATAATTCCTTCTTTTAACTGCATCGGAAAGCTCTATAGAATATTGATCTAAAGTAATTGTAAATCCTGCAGTCCAATTGTCCCCCATTGGTTTTCTCCTTGATAGATTTTCCCACTTCCAAAACTTTTTCCTTCTTTCATTTCTTTCATCTATTTTTTGGTACCATTTAGCTAAATAATCAATATCCTCTTTTTTAACTTCTGTATTTTTAATTACCTCTTTGAAAATTTCATTAGTATGAGTTAGAGCGGTTAGGATGTCCCCTATTTTAATTTTTTTATTATCCCTTTCTTCTGCAAACTCTAAAGCCTTCATAATTGTTTCTTCAAAATCTTCTGATACTTCCCCGCTATACTTCTGCTTTTCAATGGATTTAAAATAGGATTTTAATACTTCTTTAAAGTCTTTAATTCTTAAAGTTGCTCTTTGGAAGATAAAAGTAGCTTCATTTGTTGGCAGTAAAAAATAAAATAAAGCAGAAGAATTTAATTTAGGAATTTTTCTTCTTCTGCAAAGTAAACCTGCTTTGTAAATAGCTTGTGCTACCTTATAGTCTAAAACTTCTGCTACATTATATTCATGAGGTTCTTTTAATATTTCTTTTAAAGAAGTTTTTATCTTAGGTTTTTTAATATAATTTTCCCAGAACTTATTAGTAAGAAAAAAAGCAAAACCTATAGACAAACTCAGGAAGAAGCCACCTAAGAATTTTTGTGAAATAATAGTCGCCTCTTCAATAAAAGAAAAGTAAAAATAAGCCAATAAAGATACAATACTAAAGAGAAAACCTATCCTTTCAATTAAATTAGAATATTTTAGAAAAGGATTATTAGAACTTTTTACTGCTAAGTATATTTTGCTTTTTTTAAGATTAAAATACATAAAAAGTTAAACCAAAAAGATTATTCCTAATAAGAAACTACCCAAACAAAGAAATGGAAGTGCCAACCAAAAAATTAATAAAAACACACTAACTATAATTGCAGTAATTTCATATAAAAGACTAATTACAATTAAAAAAGAACGCATTACAGCGCCCAAAGCCCTAGAAGTAAGATTAGAAGCAAATACGTCTAAGTATTTTTTGAAATCAAAATTTCCATACTCCCATTTATATCTTCTCCAGGGACTAAAAAAGGTTTTAATTAATTTTAGAGTAGAAAAATAATAAAAACCAAATCTAATATAATTCCTCCCTGCTTTTAAAATCTCAATTGGCACTATAATAAGATGCCATTTGATGAAGTAAAATAATAACCTCATTGTTTTAATAATTTTATACCTAATGAAGAAATTTTAGAACCACCAAAGATTAATAAGCCTGCCCAGAAAGTCCAGACAATTAAGTTTAACATTTTAAAAATAGAATCACTTGGAAGCATAGATTTCAGTTGTTCTTGAATTATCTTTTGCATTTCTTGTTGGGCTATTTCAGTTGGTGTGGCTCCAGTAGTTGTTTCAGTAGTTTCTACTTCTTCTGGTTTTTCAAATAAAGTTGGGGGTTCTTTTTGAGCTGTAAAAATACCAAAAGAAGAATAAAGGGCATTAAAAATTAATAAAATTCCTACTATTAATAATACCCAGCCAAATATTTTTTTACTCATTTTATTTATCAATTAAACCTTGGTTAATTAATTCCTGAAGGACATCATCAGGAATTGGAGGAGGATCCCCCTTAGGACTTTCTCCTGGATACTTCCAGGTACTAATTATTTTAATAACTTCTTTTCCTTCTTCTTTTGTAATTTTATACATCACCCAGATTTCAGTTCTTCTTTTAGTACGAGCTTCCTTCATTGAGGCTATTGTTCCAGAAGCAACTCCAGTTTGGACTCTATCTGGGTATTTAATAGTTCTCTTTACTCTGCTTTTAGATAAGCCGTATTGCTTTCTTTTCATCTTTGCGTGTCGTGTCCAAGAAAGAGAATTACCTAAAATTAAAGGATTTCCTTTCCTTACCATGTTAGTTGCCCTGCATTCCTTGCATCTTTTTTGCAGCTTTCATCTGCATATCTCTCATTGCAGAGTTAATTAAATCTTTAATTTCGTTTTCTTGTTCTTTAGGGGCTAAATCAGAATTTAGCGTAATATCTTGTATTTGAAGTTGTCCATTAACAACAACTTTAATACCATTGTTTTCTTTCTCAATAGTCTCCTTTTTAAGTGAGTTTTGAAGATCTTTTATTTTCTTTAGTTTTTTAATTTTATCAAACATTTTTTAAATCTTTTTTAAATTAATTATCTAACCTCAGTACCATTTTCTACTTCTTTGTCAGGTGATAAAAGTGCAATTTTATCACCATTGTTTGCTGCAAGAACCATTCCTTGGCTTTCAATTCCAAATATTTCTTTTGGTTCAAGATTAGCTAAAATTACTACTTGTCTCTCTAATAGATCTTCAGCAGAATACTTCTTTTTTATTCCAGCCACTAACTGTCTTACATCAGTACCTGTATCTACCTTCAATTTAATTAGTTTGTTTGAGTCTTCGATTTCTTCTGCCTTTTTAATAGTTCCTATTCTCAGATCTAGTTTTTTGAAATCTTCGAAATTAATCATATGTTGTATTTTTTATTACTTTATTTTCTTTATACTATATTTTAACACAAAAAGATTGTTTCTAAAAAAGTCTTAGAGTCCTAATTCATCAGAGATAGAAAGCATCCCTTCATAAGCTAGTTGAAAAAACTTTTCAAGTTCTAAATCTAACAAATCTTCAGATTGTCTAATTATTTCTCTATTTGCTCCTTGAGCAAATCTTTTTTCTTCAAATCTATTTCTAATGCTTTCTTTTTTAAGATCTTCTAGTTTTTTAGAAGGGAGCACTAAAGTAGCAGCAACAATCAAACCGCTTAAAGGGTCACTTACAAATAATGCCTTATCCATCATTGTCTTTAATTCAATATCATGTTTATGGTTATGAGCTTTAACAGCATGACATATCTCATCGGAAAATCCTTTTTCTTTTAACATTTCAGCTCCTTTTAAAGAATGTTCTTCGGGGCTATCTTTAGTTTGTTCGTAATCAATGTCGTGCAAAATACCAGCAACCTCCCATTTTTCTTTATCTTGATCAAAGTGTTCAGCTAATCTTTTCATTATTGCCCCTACTGCTAAGCAGTGCTTTATTAAATTTTCATCAGACAAATTTTCTTTTAGTAAATTTTTTGCTTCTGTTCTATTCATTTTTTTATTTAATTAAATTAATTTTCTTATCAGAAAAACTGATAATTTTTACTTTTAGTTTCTAATTAAAATATTATTCTTCTTTGGCTGATTGATAAATATTAGGAAGTTTTTCTTTAATTTTTCCTTCAACAATCCAAAGAATTGTAAATACAAAGAATATTAGTAGAGTTGAGAAAATTGCTAATTTGAAATTTCCAATACCTGTAGCAATACCAATTCCTGTTACTACCCAAAGCCCTGCTGCTGTAGTTAATCCAGCAACTTGTTCTTTATGAATCTTTTCTTCTCTTACAAAAATTGTTCCAGCACCTAAGAAACCTACTCCTAGAATAATCGCAGCTATAATTCTTAAAGGGTCATACCCTTGAAAGATTCCTATGTATCCATCACTAATAAGGTGAGTAAGAATTGTAAATAAGGCAGAGCCCGTACAGACTAAACCAAAAGTTCTTGGGCCAGCAGATTTTCCTGCTACACTCCTCTCAAAACCTAAAAGTCCTCCTAAAATTAAAGCAACTGTTAAGCGGAGACAAATTTGCCCAAACTCTAAATTAATAAATTCCATTTGTATTTTGAGTTTAAGTTTTAATTACCTTTTTAGTATTTTATCACAAAATTAAGATTGCGTCATTTCTTTCTGTCTTAATTTTTTATGATACTTTAAGGCAAATCTATGAGCTTCATCTCTTACTTTTATTAAAGTTTTTTTATTGATCTGTTTTTTGTCTCCAATTATTTCATTCTTCTTCCTTTCTTTTCCTTTTGCAATTCCTACCACAGGAATGCCAAGACCTTCTTTTTCTAACACTCTTTTAGCAGTATTAACTTGGGGTTTACCTCCATCTACTAAAATTAAGTCTGGTAAAGGCCAAGTGTTTTTGAATCTTCTTTCTAATACTTCTTTCATCATCCCAACGTCATTTGCTTTTTTTACTGTTCTAATTTTAAATTTTCTATATTCACTTTTGTCTGGTTTATTGCCATAAAAAACTACCATGGATCCAGCTGCTAATTTTCCTGAAATATTTGAAATATCATACCCCTCTATTCTTTCCTCCTTGTTTTTGTTTGTTTTTTTGATGTCATCATTTTTTATAAGAGCAATGTCTTGAATATGCTGAAGGGCACCTATTTGTTTTTTGATCTTTCCTGCTTTTTCGTATTCCTTTTTCTCAGCAGCCTTTTCCATTCTTTCTTGTAAGTCTTTTAAAATATTTTTCTTTTTACCCTTAAATAGTTTTTTAATATTCTTAATGTTTTCCATGTATTCTTTCTTATCAGCCTTATCAACACAAGTACCAGGACAAAGACCTATTTGATAATCCATGCAAGGCCTTTTAAAAGTTCCGATTTTACTTTCCTTATGTAAACTATAAGGAAATATTTTTCGAATGATTCTTAAAGCTTCTCTAATGTCTGAACTAGAAGTAAAAGGCCCAAACAGCTCTCCATCTATTTCATCTTTATTTCTACCTCTTACTAAAATAACTCTTGGAAACTCTTCATTAGTAATGGCAACGTAAAGAAAGCTTCTATTATCCTTTTCTTTTATATTAAAAAAAGGTTTATGCTTTTTAATTAACTTCGCCTCTAAAATCAAAGCTTCAACTACTGAACCAGTCTTTTTAAAATCAATCTTATTAATCTCTTTAACCAGTTTTTTTATTTTCCGATTTTTATTTTTAGAGAAATAACTTTTAACTCTTTCCTTGAGGTTGGCAGCTTTACCAACATAAATTATCTCGTCATCTTCATTCTTCATTAAATAAACTCCAGGTTCCTCTGGTAATTTTTTGTAGTGCTTTTCTTTTTTCATTGTATTTTTTCTCTTAAGTATTTTGCTGTTTCACTTTTACTATGTCGAGCAACTTCGCTTGGAGTTCCTTTTACCACTACTTCTCCACCCCTTTCTCCTCCTCCTGGACCAAGATCAATAATCCAGTCGGCAGACTTTATTACATCCAGGTGATGTTCAATTGCCAAAACAGTACTTCCTCGATCGACCAATTTCTGTAGAACCTTAATTAATTTTCCTACTTCAGAATAATGTAAACCAATGGTTGGTTCGTCTAGAATATAAAGTGTTTTATGAGTGTCCTTTTTCCCTAGTTCTGAAGCAAGTTTTACTCTTTGAGCTTCTCCTCCAGACAGTGTTGGTGAAGGTTGCCCCAATCTTAAGTATTCCAGTCCTACTTCTTTTAGTATCTTTAGTTTTTCTTCAATCCAGGGGATGTCTTGGAAAAAATCATAAGCTTCTTCTACGCTCATTTGAAGAATGTCATAAATATTTTTTCCATGGTATTCTACTTCTAATGTTTCTTGGTTAAATCTTTTTCCTTTACAAGCATCACAAGTCACATAAACAGTTGGAAGAAAGTGCATTTCGATTGACTTTTTTCCATAACCTTTACACTTTTCACATCTTCCTCTTGGAACGTTAAAGCTGAATCTTCCTGGTTTCCAACCTCTAATCCTAGCCTCTTCTGTAGATGCAAATAATTCTCTAATTGGGCCCCAGAGCCCTACATAAGTAGCAGGGTTTGATCGTGAATTTAATCTCATTGCAGATTGGCTTATATTAACTACTCTATCTATATATTCTAAACCAAGAAGATGGTCATGTTCTCCCGCATTATGGTTAGCATTATTGAGTCTATTCGATATTGTCTTATAGAGAGTTTCGTAAGCTAAAGTACTCTTACCAGATCCAGACACTCCTGTAATAACAGAAAACCTACTTAAAGGAATATCAACATCTATGTCTTTTAAATTATTTTCTTTTGCCCCTCTTAGTTTTAAGTATGGTTTAGTATTATCTACTGTTCTTTTAGAGCTTTCTGTTTTTATTTTCTTTTCCCCTCTTAAATACTCTAAAGTTAAAGAATCTTTATCTTTAGAGTCTAAAAGGTCTGGCATATCTCCTTGAGCAACTATCTCTCCCCCATGAACTCCTGCTCCAGGACCAAAATCAACTAAGTGATCCGAAGCGAAAATTGTATCTTCATCATGTTCTACAATAATAATTGTATTTCCAAGATCCCTAAGATGTTTTAGTGTGTTTATTAATTGATCATTATCTCTTTTATGTAGACCAATTGTTGGTTCATCTAGAATATAAAGTGTTCCTACTAACTGAGAACCTATCTGAGAAGCTAGTCTAATTCTTTGTGATTCTCCTCCAGATAAGGTTTTACCTTTCCTGTCTAAAGTTAAATAATCTAGACCAACTTCATTTAAAAACTTTAATCTATTTTCAATTTCTCTAAGGGGAGTTTCTGCAATTTTTTTGTCTTGCTCGTCTAAGTCATCTCCGATTTCTTTAAAGAAATTATAAGCTTCTTTAATTGACATCGAGACAATATCATTAATATTTTTTCCTTTAAAATAAATACTTAATGCCTCTGGTTTTAATCTCTTTCCCTCACAAACTGGACAAGGGTCTTCGGAATGCTTATCTGCGGTTCCAAGACCATGACATTCTGGACAAGCTCCATAAGGACTGTTAAATGAAAAGAGTCTTGGCTCAATCTCAGGATAAGCAAAGTTATCATCAGGACAGGATAGTTTTGTTGAAAATCTAGTTTCTTCTTTTTTGCCACCTTCAAATTTAACCTGCACCAAAAGAGAATTCTCTCCTCTTTTTAAAGCAGTTTCTACAGCCTCACTAACTCTAATTCTGTTATCTTTTTCATTAAAATTAAGCGTAGCTGGTATTTTATCTACAACCAACTCTATAGTATGTTTTTTATTTGGATCTAATACAATTTTTTCTCTAAGTGATTTTAATTCACCATCTACTCTTACTTCTCTAAAGCCGGCATTTAAAAGATCATAAAGAAGTTGATAATACTCCCCTTTTCTCCCTCTAATTATTTCAGCTAAAACAACTAATTCTTTTGGAGTTTCTTTTTCTTCAATTAATTCTGTAGAATTCGCTTTTTTACTAAAACTAACTATTTTGTCAATAATTTGAGTGGTAGTCATTTTTTGAATCTTCTTCCCACACTTTGGACAATAAGGAATTCCTAGTCTAGAGAAAATAACTCTTAGATAATCATAAATTTCCGTAGTGGTTGCTACTGTAGATCTTGAACTAGAAGTATTAGCTTTTTGATCAATAGAAATAGCAGGAGATAATCCTTCTATCTCTTTTACATCAGGCTTATCTAATGTAGTTAAAAATTGCCTAGCATAAGAAGACAAAGATTCTACGTACCTTCTTTGTCCTTCTGCAAATATAGTATCAAAAGCAAGCGAAGTTTTTCCTGAGCCAGAAATACCTGTAAAGACAGTTATTTTATTTCTTGGAATTTCAAGATCAATATCTTTTAGGTTATGCTCCTTTGCTCCCTTTATTTTTATTTTTTTGTTTTTCTTTATCATTATTCTTGTTTTGATTTTTAAGTTCTTCTTTTAGTTCTTTTATCTCATCTCTTAAAATTGCAGCTAATTCAAAGTTCAGATTCTCAGCAGCCTTTTCCATTTCTTCTTCTTTTTCTCTAATTAATCTCTTTTTAGCAGACTTTGTTTTTGGAACAGCCTTAGTTTCAAGGTTTAATATTTCACTAGTTGAAAATAAATCACTAATATCTTTATCAATGGTCTCTGGTTCAATGTTATGCTTTTCATTGTATTCAAGTTGAATCTCTCTTCTCCTGTCTGTTTCCTCAACGGCATTTTTAATTGCCTTAGTCTCTTCGTCTGCATAAATTAAAACCTCCCCTTTTACATTTCTTGCTGTTCTTCCGATAGTTTGAATAAGAGCCGTTTCACTTCTTAAAAAGCCTCCTTTATCTGCATCTAAAATTGCTACGAGAGAAACTTCTGGTAAATCCAATCCTTCT
>CAYPLZ010000007.1:0-18220 GCA_964411855.1 uncultured Candidatus Saccharibacteria bacterium | reverse complement strand
TTAGACAACCTAGAAAGAGAAAGAGAAGAAAATGCAAAACTAAATGAAACTATAAATGATCTAAAAAATGAAATAGAAGATTTACAGGTTAAAAATACAAATCTCTTAGTAGAGAGAGAAGAAAAAACAGAGACAATAAATAGTTTAAATGCAAAAGTAGAAAAAATAGAAAACGAACTAGAACTTATAAAAGCAGAAAGAGATGTTATAAAAGAAGAACTTAAAATCAAAGAAAATCAACTAAAAGAAATAAGAGAAACAAATAGTCAAACCAGTAAAGAACTAGAAGAAAAGATAGAAATTATTGAAACTCTTCAAAAAGAGAACGAAGAAAAAGCAAAAGAGGTAGAAAACTTACTAGAAGAGAACAAAGAACTAAAAGTTAATTTAGAAGATAAAGACAATAGAATTCAAAACTTAGAAACCGATAAAGATGAACTTAATAAAGAAGTTAATCAAATAGAAGACGAATTAGACGATGCTAAAACAGAAATTAAAAAAGTAGAAGATGAAAAACAAGAATACTTAGATAGATTAAAGTTCCAAGGAGAGCAAAATATTGAATTAGTAGATAGATTAGAAGAAAAAGATAAAACTATTAAAAACTTAAACGAAATGGTAAAAGAGTTAGAAGATAAAGTTAAAGATAAAGACTTAGAACTAGATAAGAAAGAAGCAGAAATTGTAGGAAAAGAAATAAAAATATTGAAACTGAATATAGAAGTCAATAACTTAAAAGAAAAAATAAAAGAACTAGAAGCAAAGATATATACTGTAAAAGTAGAAGAAGGAGATACTTTATGGGACCTTTGGATAGAAAAATATAATAAAACTCCTACCTGGGAAACAATGATAGATGTTGCAGAAAATAACGATTTAAGATGGGAACAAAAAGAAAATTACTTATGGGTTTTAATTTTCCCTGAACAAAAAATTAACCTTAAGATAAAATAAAGAGACTACATTATGTAGTCTCTCTTTTTTTTATTAAACTATTTTTTATGCTGAGCAAAGACGTGATTTCTTATTGTTAAAATAGGTTCTACTGATTCAACAAACTTTCTGTCGGTGGCTTTCTCTGGATTATAATAAAAGAGTATCGAACTCCTAAAGGACCTATAACCATTTAATAATTTTTCTGCAGCTTCAATAGAATCTTGATCTGGTTCCATATCATTCCATTTTTCCAATGTAGTAACCGTAAATTGATTTGGCGAATAAATAACCTGTTTAATTGTATCTGGAAATCGAGGATCTTCTACGCGATTTAAAACTACCGTTCCAACAGCCAACCTACCATGAAAAGTTTCAGTCTGAGCTTCACCATAGATTATTTTTGCCAAAAGATATATATCTTCGTCTAACCCTGCATCAACTTTTAAAGAACAGAACAAAAAGGCGAGTACTAACAACACGATAATTTTGTGTTTCATTTTACCACCTCCAAATCTGCTTAATATAATATAATTAAATTACACTTTTGTCAAGTATTTTTATTGACTTTAAACTTAATAATTAATATACTATAGGTAAGAAAAATCATACTTTTTTTAAATAATTATGCAAAATAAAGAAGAAAATAAAATAAAAGGTCCAATGCATAATATTGAGAGTTTTGGATCAACAACCTTGGGAAAGAAAGGACAAGTTGTAATACCAGCAGAAATTAGAAAGAAGATGAATTTAAAAGCAGGAGATAACTTTGTAGTAATACTAGCGAATAACTCAATTGCTTTTTTACCAGCAGGAAAAGTAGAAGAAATGGTATCAGAATTAGAAAAAACAATAGATAAATTTAAAAAAATTACTAAAAAATGAAGAAAATAATATTAACAGTTTTAGTTATAGGAGTATTAACTAGCATAGGCCTAGGCTATAATTACTTTTTTAGAGGAGACAACTCTAATTTTTCAGTAGTTGAAGCTAAAGTAGAAAATTTAACAGAAAAAGTTTCTGTTACTGGAACTTTAGTACCTTTTAAAAGGGTAAGAATTGAGCCTAAAGTAAATGAAGAGGCCAAAGAAATTCTAGTACAAGTTTCAGATAAAGTAGAAGAAGGAGATCTTCTAATCCAATTAGATGATCAGGATGCTAGAATCCAAGTCAATAAGGCTCAATCTAATGTAAATAGAGTTGAAGAGGAAATAGGACTTTTAGACACTCAACTTGAAAATGCGAAAAAAGACCTAGAGCAGACCAAAGAAAGTGCTACTCAAAGTATTGCACAAGCAGAAAATTCTCTAGAAGAAGCGGAGACTAACTTAGAAGATGTAGAGAAATTAGCAAATAAACAATTAGAACAAGCTTATGAAAATGGGAGAACAACAGCTAATTCAACTCTCTTAACTGCACAAACTGCCTTAATCAATTTAGATGATATAGTTCAAGATTATTTTTCAACTAATGACCAAATTAGTTTAAAGGTCAGAAGCAAACAAGAATCTGCGGAAAGTACAATCGAAGAAGCAGAAGAGCTAATTGAGCAAGCAGAAGACACAAAAGATGAAGAAAAAACAAAAGAAGCAATAGAAACTCTAGAAGATGGCTTAAAAGAGACAAAAGAAGCTTTAAGATACACAAGAGATGAAGCCTCTGAATCACCACTTTATAAAAATGATTTAAGTTCTACTGAAAAAACTACCTTAGAAACCCAAAAAGGATATGTAGAGACTGCAGTTTCTAATCTAATTGCAGCTAAACAGAATATTGAATCACAAGAAATTTCTACTCAAAAAAGCATAAATACTGCCCAAGCACAATACAATACTGCAGAAATAAGTCTGCAATCTACCAAAACACAGAATGAACAAAAAATTACTCAAGCGGAATCAAGAATAGAAGAATTAGAACAACAACTACAATTAAAAGAAAGTGCATTAGATAGTGCTCAATCTGATCTAGCTCAAGCTAGAAAGATGTTAAATGATACTAGTATTAATGCTCCAATTGATGGAATAGTTACTGAAGTTAATATTGAGACTGGAGAGTCTGCTAAGCCTGGGCAAGTAATAGTTGAAATAATCCCAGAAGAAAAGTATAAGATTGAGGCAGATGTATCAGAGGTTGATATGGCTGAAATAGAAAGAGGAGATGAAACTAGGGTAGATTTTGACGCCTTTCAAGATGAAATTTTTGCAGGAGAAGTTACTAAAATTTATCCTTCTGAAATCGTAAAACAAGGTGTAATTTATTATAGAATTGAAGCTGAACTTAATAACTATCCAGAAAAATTAAAATCAGGTCTAACAGCTAACCTAGAAATTATTACAGATAGAAAAGAAAATGCTTTAGTAGTTCCATATGTAGCAGTAAAGGAAGACGATGAAGGAGAATATGTTCAAATAGTAGAAAATAATGAAATAAAAGAAAAAAGAAGAGTTGAAACAGGTTTAGAAGGAGAAACTATGATAGAGATAACAAAAGGTTTGAAAGAGGGAGAAAAAGTAGCAACCTATATTGAAGAAGAATAATGCTTGAAGCAAAAAACTTACAAAAAGAATACCATACAGGGTCTGTAGTTACTCCTGTTTTAAGAGGAGTAAACTTTAAGATTGAAAGAGGAGAGTTCGTCTCTATAGTAGGATCTTCTGGTTCTGGAAAATCAACTCTTTTAAATCTGATTGGTTTTTTAGACAATCCAACTAGAGGAGAGTATTACTTTGAAGAAGAAGAAGTAAGTAATATTACAGGAGATGAAATGGCAGAGATTAGAAACCAGAAGATTGGCTTTGTTTTTCAAAGATATAATCTCTTACCCCGCACCTCAGTTTTAGAAAATGTAATGCTTCCTACAATTTACAATCCGAATTTAACTGAAATTGAAGCAAAAGAAAAAGCAAAAAATTTAATTGAAAAAGTAGGACTTTCTCATAGAATCAAAAATCATCCTAATCAATTATCTGGAGGAGAATCACAGAGAGTAGCAATAGCAAGAGCATTAATAAATGATCCTTCTTTAATTCTAGCTGATGAGCCAACTGGTAATTTAGGATACGAACATACTGAACCAGTAATGGATATCTTTAATAATTTAAACAAAGAAGGGCATACAGTATTACTTGTAACGCATTCTAAAGAGATTTCTAATTATGCTAATAGAATACTTCATTTAGATAGAGGAATTATTAAAGAAAGACCTCCAGAAGATATTAATCATACTTTAGGAAAAAGTAGAAAATAATAATGATTACTAATATTATACCGTTGTTAAAGAGTTCCTGGAAAGATTTGACCGCAAATAAATTGCGGTCCTTTTTAACTATGCTAGGAATTATTATTGGAATTGCATCAGTGATTTTAGTAATAGCAATTGGAGCAGGAGCTCAAGAATTGATAGTTTCTCAAGTTAAACAAATTGGTACTAATATTGTAGGAGTTTTACCTGGAGAAAGTGATGACCAAGGAATTCCAGCAACTGCTTTTGGAATGACAATTACTACCTTAAAAAGAGATGATGCAATAGCTATTTCTGATCTTCCTCATATTGAAGCTGCAACCTCTTATGTTAATGGAAGGAGTACGGTTAGTTTTGAATCTGAAAGCCAAATGTATGATTATACTGGAGTTAATTCTGATTATATTAAAGTTGAGGATGCTAATTTAGATAAAGGAAGATTTTTTAAAAAGGATGAAATAGAAAGTTATTCTAGAGTCTCAGTCTTAGGTTATAATGTAGCAGAAGAATTATTTGGAGAAATAGATCCAATTGGAAAGAAGATATCTATTGAAAATCAAAAGTTTACTGTAGTTGGAGTTATAGAAAAAAGAGGAAGTAGTTTTTTTGGACAATTAGATTCTCAAGTTTTTGTTCCAGTTACGACTGCTCAAAAAACATTATTGGGGATTGACTATGTAAACTACATTAGAGCTAAAGTAGATGAGCCAGAAAATGAAGGATTAGTAAGAGAAGAAATTACTACACTTTTACGCCACAGACATAATATTGAAGAAGAGGGCAAAGATGATTTTTCAGTAAGAAGCATGTCTCAAATGCTCGAAATTTTAAATAGTGTTACTGGAGCAATTCAATCATTTTTAATATTAGTAGTAGCAATTTCTTTAGTAGTTGGAGGAATTGGAATAACAAATGTAATATTAAGCTCTGTTTCAAATAGAATAAAGGAAATAGGATTAAGAAAGGCAGTTGGGGCAAAAGATAGTGATATTCTGATGCAATTTTTAATTGAAAGTGGGTTATTATCTCTTATGGGAGGAGTGGTAGGTATAATTTTAGGAATATCTGTTGGTTATTTAGTTTCTTATCTTATTAGACATTTTACTGGTTTTGAATGGTACTTTTTAATAAGTTCATGGCAAATATTTGGAGCTGTATTTATAGCTGTTTTAGTAGGAGTTTTAGCTGGTGTCTATCCAGCTTACAAAGCTTCAAAACTAGATCCAATTGATGCCTTACATTATGAATAATTATGTCATCATTTTTGATAAAATAATGAGCAATTATATCATCATTTTTAGCAGAATATGAAACTTAAAGATGCAGTTAAAATTGCATATTCAAATTTTAAAAAGCATAAATTAAGAACCTTGCTTTCAGTGCTTGGTATTGTTGTAGGAATACTTTCTGTAACTATGATTGTATCCTTTGGGCAAGGCTTAAAAGGATTTGTTTCTTCTCAAGTTAGTGCTTTTGGGGATGATATTATTGATGTAGTAGTGAAGGTTCCAGGAAAGAGTAATTTTGGGACTGTTACTTCAATGGCGCAAGGAGTAACAATAACTACCTTAACTAGTGATGATTTTGAAGCAATGGAAGAGTTTGATTTTGTAGAATCTCAGACAAGTTATAATGGCACTCAAGAATGGGTGACTTATAGGAATGAAGAGAATCGCTCTTTTCTTATTGCTTCAGGGGCAGACTACATAAATATTGACAAGCAAGCAAAGATAGCTGAAGGTAGATTTTTTACAGAGAGCGAAGATAAAGGAGTTAAAAAAGTAGCGGTAATTGGAAGTAATACAAAAGAAGAATTATTTGGCAATGAACAAGCTGTAGGTAAAAATATTAAAATTAGAGGAAAGAGTTTTAAAGTAGTTGGAGTTATGCAAGAGAGAGGGCAGATAGGTGGGTTTAATTTTGATAATTTAGTAGGTATTCCTTTAAAAACTGGACAAAAACTAGTTATGGGAATTGATCATGTTACAGAGGGGCTAGTTAAAATTAAACCTGGTACAGATTCTGCTTTAGCAGTAAGTAGAATAGAAAATTTATTAAGAAGAAGACATAATATTACAGATCCTGACAAAGATGATTTTCAGGTAATGTCAATGGAAGAAGCTGCAGAAATTGCTGATACTGTTACTAACGCTCTTAATCTACTTTTGGTATTTTTAGCTAGTATTTCCTTATTAGTAGGAGGAATTGGAGTAATGAATACAATGCTTGTTTCAATGTCAGAAAGAATAAGAGAAATAGGATTACGAAAAGCTTTTGGTGCAAAAGATAGTGATATATTAAATCAATTTTTAGTGGAATCTATATTATTAACAACTATTGGTGGATCAATTGGAATTTTCTTGGGATTGGTTCTTACATTACTTGGTTCTTTAGTAGCTTATTCAGTAGGAGCAGAATGGGGAGTTACCTTTCCAATAGGAGGGTTCTTAATTGCTCTTATGGTATCTGTTTTAACTGGATTGATCTTTGGGGTTTATCCAGCTCAAAAAGCTTCACAATTAGACCCAATTGAGGCTATAAGAGAAGAATAAAAAAAGCGCTGATTTAGTCAGCGCTTTTTAATTTTTGGATATTACTTTTATGGATGTAATATCTTGAATTGCTTTTATTTTGAACAGAAGGCATTTGCTTTTTTCTACATCTTGCTTGAATTGCAGCTTGAGTAAGATCTGTGAATTTTGCAAAATATCCAGTAGAACAGTAAGAATCAAAATTTGATTCTTGTAAAGAGTTTCTAATTTTATAACATTTCTTGCAAAGCTTATCGTGTCTTTTGTCAGTTACTAAAAATATTATTTTTGAAAATATTTTTTCTTGACCACACCCAGGACATGTATATCTTAGCCAGGGTTTTTTCTGCAAATTAATCCCTCCTAATTAATAAGTTTTAATGAGCTGATTGTATTAAAGAGGATTTAAAATTGAAAGTCAAGGTGATATTCAGTAAAATTAATATATATGAACAATAAAGTAATTACAATATTATTAATAATAGCAATTTTACTGCTGTCTGGAGGAATAATTTTCCTTTACTTGGACTTAGGAGAGAGCTCATTACCACATGAATCTTTGAGTAATCCAAAAGAAGAGAATACTTCCGAAAAAGAGCTTAGCTTTAATGCTTCTTTCCAATCTCTAAACTCTAATAATGAAAACTACGAAATAAATTACCAAAAAGTAGAAGAAGGAGTTTTAGGCGCAAAAGAAGTTAATCAGTTTATTAAAAAAGAAGTAGAAGATTTTAAAGAGAAAGCTAATAGTGAAGTACCACCTTTAAGAGAGCAAAATTTTAATTACAAATATACTTTAGATATTGAACTTGAAAGTTATCAAACAGAAGATTATCTTTCTTATATTTTAAGTATAGGTGAATATACTGGTGGAGCTAACGTAAATCAGGTGGTAGAGAGTTTTGTTTTTAATAAAGAAAATTACAAAGAAGTAAGTCTTTCTGAAATTATCTTACCAAACAAACAAGATCAATTTATGCAAAAAGTAAGAAGTGCTTTAAAAGAGAAAGATACTTTCCCAGGAGTTGCTGAAAGTTTTTACTTCTCTGATATTCATTGTTTTTACCTGACAGAAGATAAAATTAATATTCGTTTTTCAAAATATGAAATTGCACCAGGAGCAGCTGGGATTCTTGAGATTAGTATAAAAAAAGATAATCTATTATGAAAAAGAAGGTCGTAGTAAATGATAAAATGCAGACAAATTATATTTATTACAGGACTGAGCCAGTTGGAGAAAACTTTGCCCCAGATTTTAATCCAGACTTAACTCCAAAGCAGATGTTAGAATTAGGTGTTTTTGGAGGAAAATACATGACAGATTGTAAGGATGAATTTCCAGATAGTTGGTATAAAAATGCAAAACTAAATTCTAAAGAAAGTGATCCTAAGCTTAATTTCTTTAAAATCAATGCAAGTCAACCTTTATCTGTCTGGCGGGAAAAAGGATGGATAAATGAAGAGCATGATCCAAGAGGTTGGTTTCAATGGTATTGCAGGTATTTTATGGGAAGAAGGCTAGAGGAGGAAGATCAAAGACAGGTTAAAAGATGGAGAGGAATGAAAAGGCATGTTGCTCAAGTAAAAAAGAATTGTGAAAAAGGAAATTTTGATTGTCGTAAAAAACAAAGACAAGCTCTTTTGCACTGGGCTTATGATTCTAGAAAATTATGAAAAATAATAAAATTTATTTAAATGGAGTAATAATATTAATTGGAGCTATTTTAGTTAATTTTATTGCCAAATATTTGGGAATTTTAACTTGGTATGACTTTTTAAATGATATTAGAGAAGCAAACTTAGTTGATTATATTTTTTTATTTTTAATTTACCCTTTTTCTTTAGGATCGTTAGCTTATTTTGGAAATAAATTTCTAGTTAAAATAGTTTTTAATTTTAAAAAATAAATGCTAAAATACTTAGAAACAAGGCTTCAATAATTATTTTTATGCGAGGCAATAATTTTCTAAAAAAACTTTTCCTCTTTTTAAAGAAATTTTTTAAAAAAGAAGAAAAGACAGTAAAATTAAAAAGATCTCCCAATAATCCAATAATTAATCCCCGACCTGAAAAAGAATGGGAATCAAGGCAAACTTTTAATGCTGCTACCGTTAGACTAGATGGCAAGACCCACTTTTTATATCGTGCTATAGGCGAACAAGGCCTTTCTGTTTTAGGGCATGCTTCAAGCAAAGATGGGATTAATATTGATGAACGTTCTGATAAACCAGTTTATGTTCTTAATAAAAAACAAGAAAAAGATGCTCAGGCAAACACTAAACTTCCTCTTGATTATACTTCTGGAGGGAGCCTGGAAGGATGTGAAGATCCTAGAATAACCAAAATAGGAAAGAGGATCTATATGACGCATACTACTTTTGATGGATGGTCACTTTTAAGAATGACCTTAACTTCTATTAGTGAAGAAGATTTTTTAAATAAAAATTGGGATAAATGGGAAGAACCAGTATTTATTTCCCCTCCAGATAAAATTAATAAAAATTGGGTAATTTTCCCTGAAAAGATAAATGGAAAATATGCAATTTTACATAGTATTTCTCCAGAAATTTCAATAGAGTATGTAGATGAACTTAACTTTACTGAAGAAGAATATTTAGAAAGTCATTATGCTCCTTCAGAAGTTGAAGAAGGATGGGAAGGACAAGTAAAAGGAGTTGGGCCTCCACCAATGAAGACAGAATACGGATGGTTAGTCTTATATCATGCTTTTGATAAAGAGGACCAGAGTAGATATAAAATGGGGGCAATGCTTTTAGATTATTCTAACCCTGAAAAGGTATTATACAGAGCAAAAGAACCAATTTTAGAACCAAGTTCTCATTATGAAAACAATGGTTTTAAACCAGGAATAATTTATAGTTGTGGAGCAAATGTAATAGATGGACAATTGTTTGTCTATTATGGGGGAGCAGACTCTGTAATATGTGCTGCTACAATTAAGCTTGATAAATTATTAGAAAGCTTAAGACAAGATTCAAAACCAAAATTTAAATTTTTTAAAAATATTTTTAAATAATATGGCTTTAGTAAAACGATTTAAGGAAAATCCTCTTATCTCTCCCGACACAGGAGAGAAATGGGAAGACTTTTCAACATTTAATGCCTCTCCCTTTAAAAAAGGAGATAAAATTCATCTTCTCTACAGAGCAATGTCTGAAAAAATGGAGAGAGAAGGAGAAAAATTAAGAGTTTCTTCTATTGGACATGCAGTTAGCGAAGATGGCATTCATTTCAAAGAAAGAAAACAACTTATTAAGCCTGAAAAAGAATGGGAGAAATTTGGATGTGAAGATCCTAGAGTTACAAAAATAGATGGTAAATATTATATTTTCTATACTGCACTTTCAAAATACCCATTTACTGCAGATGGAATTAAGGTAGGAGTAGCCATAACAGAAGACTTTAAGAGTTTCGAAAAGCATCCTGTTACTACTTTTAATTCTAAAGCAATGGCTCTCTTTCCTGAAAAGGTAAATGGAAAATATGCTGCAGTTTTATCAGTTAATACTGATTCTCCTCCTGCTAAAAATGCAATTGCTTTTTTTGATAAAAAAGAAGATATTATAAATCCAGAATACTGGGACAATTGGTACAAGTCTCTTCATAAACATACTTTACCCTTAAAACAAGGAAGTAAACATTTAGCTGAAATAGGGGCACCACCAATTAAATCAGAATACGGTTGGATCTTATTTTACGCTCATATTTTAAATTATCATTCTTCAAAACCAACTGTATTTGGGATTGAAGCTGTTTTACTTGACCTTGATGATCCTACTCAAATAATTGGAAGGACAGATGATCCTTTACTAACTCCAAAGCAAGACCATGAAATTGAAGGAAATGTCTTTAATACTATATTTCCTTCAGGAGCTATCAAGAAAGATGATTCTATTTATCTCTATTATGGAGCTGCTGATACTAGGGTATGTGGTGCTGAAATTCCTTTTCAAGATTTTGCCAAAGAACTTAAAAGATCTGGAGAGAGAATTGTTTGGTTTGAACGTTATGAAAACAATCCAATAATTACTCCAAATTCTGATCATGATTGGGAGAATAAAGCAACATTTAATCCAACTGCTATTAAAATTGAAGATAAAATTCATCTTCTCTACAGAGCAATGTCGGAGGAAAATGTTTCTTACTTTGGATATGCAGTGACTGAAGATGGACTTCATCTTGATAAAAAAACAGAAAAACCAGTTTATAAGCCTAGAATGGAATTTGAAAAACATCCTAAAAAAGGTACTTTTTCAGGGTGTGAAGATCCTAGAGCAGTAATAATTGAAGATGATGTATATGTTACGTATACAGCCTTTAATGGAAGGAATCCAAGAGTTGCCTTAACTACTATTTCAGTTGAAGACTTTAAAAAGAATAATTGGGATAAATGGGAAGAACCAAAACTAATTAGCTCTCCTAATGTTACGAATAAAGATTGTGTTATTTTCCCTGAAAAGATCGATGGGAAATATGTCTTTTTGCATCGACCAGATGATAAAGATGTATGGATAGATTTTGTTTCGGACATAGATTCCTTAAATGGAAATTGGCTTGGGGGACATATTCTTTTTGAACCAAAAAGAGGAAGTTGGGATTCTGAAAAGATTGGAGCTGCTGCAGCTCCAATTAAAACCGATTCAGGTTGGTTGCTGCTTTATCATGGAGTTTCTGCAACGAGTAGATATTATAGGGTTGGAGCTGTTTTGCTTGACCTTGATGATCCTAAAAAAGTAATAGCCAGAACTAGAGATCCAATTTTTGAACCAAGAATGCCTTATGAAAAGAAAGGACAAGTTGATAATGTAGTCTTTCCAGGAGGATTAATATTAAAGGATGATACATTGTTTATGTATTATGGTGGAGCAGATTCTGTAGTAGGCGTAGCAACAGTCTCATTTAAAAAATTAATGAAATCTTTTTCTAAAGAATAAAATTATGAAAATTGTAATCTTAGCAGGAGGAAGGGGATCAAGATTATGGCCTGTTTCTAGAAAAGATTCTCCTAAACAATTTCTTCAATTAGAAAATAAGTCATTCTTTAGGCAAACCATAGAAAGGTCTCTTTTAATAGAAGAACCGGAAAATATTTTTATTTCTACTAATAAAAGATATGTTTCTTTTGTAGAAAAAGAGATTGATGATACAGGGATTGGAAAAAAAAATATTATTGTAGAGCCTTTTGCTAAAAATACTGGCCCTGCTATATTATTTGCTTTGAAAAAGATAAAAGATAAGGCAAAAGAAAATGAATTAGTTTTTGTCTGCCCTTCAGACCATTATATTTCTCCAAAAGATAAATTTATTAAATCTGTTGAAAAGGCAAAAAAAGGAGCTTCTTATTCAAATATTGTTACTTTTGGAGTAACGCCAACTTCTCCTGCAACAGGATACGGGTATATTAAAAAAGAAAAGAATAAAATAAAAAATAGTGAATGTTATAGAGTAGAAAAATTTACTGAAAAGCCCTGTCTTGAAAAAGCAAAAGAATTTATTGCTTCAGGCGATTATCTATGGAACTCAGGTATGTTTTTATTCCCAATTGATTTAATGCTAAAAGAGTTTAAAGAAAGAGCTAGCAATATTTATAATAATATTGATAATTTCGAAAAACTTGAATCTGCACCTATAGATAAAGCAGTTATAGAAAAATCAAACAATGTAGCAACTATCCCAGCTGACTTTACATGGAATGATATTGGTTGTTGGAAGTCTTTCTATCAAATGAAAGAAAAAGATAAAGAGGGTAATGTTTTAAAAGGAGATGTTTTAGCTCATGATGTAGAAAACTCTTTAGTTTTAGGCAAGAACAAGACAATTGCCTGTATAGGCCTAAAAGATATTACAGTTATTGAAACTGATGATGTTACTTTTATTGCCCCCAAGAGCAGATCTCAAGAAGTTAAAAAGCTAGTAAAAGAGTACGAAGGGAGAGAAAGGAAAAAAGCTTAATTATTGACAAATAAGGTTTTTTAATTATAATTGGCAACAAGGAGGTGACTTAAATGTCTAAGGACCCTGAAGAAGCTTATTACGAAGGCAAGATTGATGGAAAGAAAGCGAAAAAGAAAGGTGTAGCAGATTATATTCTTTTAAACACAGGTTACCATCCTCCAAAAGGCAAAGTTGCCAAAAAAATGTATAAAAAAGGATTTGAAGAAGGCAAAAAAAGCTAACAAAACAAACCCGCCAAACGGCGGGTCTTTTTTTTAATAAAAAAAAGAGCAACCCTTTTTAAGATTGCTCTTTACTCTTTTGCTCTTTATATTTTTGAATGAACTGGAATAAGTTTTTAAGATTTGGATTGTCTTCTAGTCCAATTATTTGTTCTTTTAAGAGTAAGAAATTAAATTCCTTTGCTAATAAATTTTTTAAAAATTCTTTCTTTTCTTTAATAAAAGTATCATATCCTAGTTTTTCTGAATTAGCTTTGTATTTTTCAATTGCTGGACAACCGGTTACAGTTCCATCTTCTTTAATTTCAATTTCTGTATTTTCGTCACATTCAGTACAATCTTTCACTAAAAAATAGAATTCTTCTGAGGAAAGTGGTCTTAAGCCATCTCTTGCAATTACATTAATACAGACAAAAAAGTCATCCTTTAGATGTGCATATGGGCAACGGATCTTTAACTTCTTCACTCTTACTCCTCCTTTTTCCTTATTTTAAGTTAATATAGCAGATTATTATTAATTTTCAAATTATTGACAATTAGAATTAAATATTTATGATAAAGAACTAGCTCTTTAAAAGGAAGGTGTTTTATATGAAATGTCTAAATTGTAATAAAAAGTATGAGATAGATAAAAAACTCGAATGTCCTAATTGTGGATGGATTCATCCAAAAATTAAAGAAGAAAAGGAAAAGCTCTCTGAAATTCCAACTATAGATAAAAAAATGAAAAGAATTCTGATTGCCTTAAGAATTTTAGGATTTGGTACTGCTAAATCTTGCCAAGGACACAGCAAAGAAGGCTATCCCTGGATAGAAATGTCCTTTAATAATAAAGATAAAATCAAGAGTCTAAAAAGACTATTAAGACACCACAATAATAAAGAAAATGGAGAATGGGAAGTTTTCCAATATTACGGAACTATAATAAGACCAAAAGATAGATCAATTGCTATAGATAAGCTGCAAAGACAGATACAGAATTTAGGAAATGATATATTAAACTCTTTAAGATAAAATCTTTAAGCCTCAGTAAAAGCTGAGGCTTTTCTTTTTAAAAAAGAAAAAGACTGATAAAATTAATACAAAAGAAATTGAATCAAAAATTATGTCAAAATTTACTATATCAACAAACAAAAGATATGAGTTGGTAGATATAACAAGCAAGGTTGAAGAGAAGGTTGAAAAAGCAAAGAAAGGAGAAGGAGCAGTTGTCATCTTTGTTCCACATTCTACAGCAGCAATTTTAATTACTGAAAATGAAGCGAACCTTAAAAAGGATTGGATTAATTTTTTAAAAGATAAAGTAGAAGGTTATAACTTCAATCATAATAAAATAGATGACAATGCTGATTCTCACATTCTATCTGGATTAATTGGTCAATCAAAAACTATTCCTTTTAAAAATGGAAGATTAGAAAGAGGAACTTGGCAACAGATATTTTTAGTTGAATTAGATGGTCCAAGAAGAAGGAATATAAATATTAAAATAGTTTAAATGGACGAAGAATTTTTTAAAAAAGAAAACCTTGAAGAATTTGGAGATATTGAAAAAGAAACTCCTTTATGGAAAAAGGTAGTGTGGCGTTTTGTTATAGCTTTAGTTTCCATAATAGTAATAATAGGTCTAATTTACTTTTCTGGATTAAGGCAATATTTTTTCTATAGAAGAACTCCTAGCAATACTAATATTCAAGAAAAAGAAAGTATTTTAAACGAAGAAACTATTACAGTTCCAGTAGTAGCAAGAATTTTAAAAGCTGAAAAATCTTCAGATGGTTCTAATAGAAGCAAAGAGAATATCCAAGAATTAGTTGTAAAAACTAATAAGATTTGGGCTCAAGCAGATATTAAATTAAAACTTTTAGAAACTAAAATAGTTTCAATGAACAAAGAAAGTATTGAAAGGTTCTCTGAAAGCCCTTACCAATTTACTAAAAATATTGAAAACTTTAATGAAAATCTAGTAAATGTATTTTTTATAGGTAATTTAGAAGGACCTAGCGGTTTAGCCTATATGGGAACTGGTAATATTTTAGTAGCAGATTATACTACTTCAGAGGATTATCTAGTCTTTGCTCATGAAATTGGGCATGTATTTAGTTTAGACCACACAGAAACTAATTATAAGGCGCTAATGGCCCCTGATGCTAAAGGATCAGATCTTTCAAAGCCTGAGATAATAAAGGCCAGGAAAACAGCTAAAGATTTTTCTAAGTATTATGAAGAGAATTAAGAAAGATTTTTTCTTACAATCTACTTCTAAAGTAGGGAAAGAGTTATTGGGAAAATATTTAGTTAGAAAATTAGATAATGGAAAGATTAAAAAAGGAAAAATTATAGAGACAGAAATATATAAAGGACCAGAAGATAATGCTGCTCATACTTGTAGTGGAAAAACTAAAAGAAATAAAGCAGTTTGGAGTAGAGGAGGAGCTCTTTATATTTACTTAATTTATGGAATGCATTGGATGCTCAACATTGTTACTGCAGAAAAAGAAGTTCCAGAATGTGTTTTAATTAGGGCAATAGATTCAAAAGAGATACCTCTTGAAAGAACTAATGGTCCAGGGAAGCTAACAAAATATCTAGAAATAGATAAAAAGTTATATGGGGAAGATCTTACAAAAAGTAATAAAATTTGGCTAGAACCAGAAAAAGAAAAAGAAGAAATTAAAAGCAGTCCTAGAATTAATATTGATTATGCTGGTAATTATTGGGCAGATAAAAATTGGAGGTTTTTTATTAAAAAATATGAAGATAAACTTCCTAAACCCTAAGTGTTGACATCAACTAAATTATAATGTATTTTACCTGTACAACTTAAAGGAGGGGTATAAATGGAAGGAATTTACTTTAGGGCGAACAATGCTTCGCTCGAAGTTACTAAAAGAATTAATAATTTTCTAAAGTTTGATTTGGACCAAAAAACTTCTATTTTAAATATAGGGTCAGACAAGACCTTAGAAGAAGTTTTAGGTCCTCTTGTAGGAACTCTCTTACAAGAAAACAACCTTCCAGTTACAAGTTATGGTTCTTTAACAAATCCAATAATAGTTGATGACTTAGAAGAGGTTCCTTCTCCAGTAATAGTAGTTAGCTCAAAAACCACAGACGAGAAAGAAAATATAGGAAATATCATAATAAAAAGAGGAGCTATTGAATTAGGAATAGAACCAAGCCACAAGTATGATACAGTTAGTGTGTATGGTTTGGTTGGAAATGATTTCTCTGGTTTTTCTTTTGCGATGATAAGAGAGATGGCAAAAACTATTAAGGCTGGATTAAAGCAAGTAGTTATGGAATATCTCTATGCAGATGCTTATTTTAATCCAAAGAAAAAGAAAAGTTCTGAGAAAATAGTTAATTTCTTAGAGTATAAAATCAACAACACTTTTCAGTAAGAAAAACAACAGGCTATTTTAAAATAGCCTGTCTTTTTTTGGGAAAATTGATATAATTAAATACTAACTAATTAAAAAAAGAACTATGACAAAATTAAAAGAAATCTATAAATGTGAAATTTGTGGAAATATCGTAGAAGTTGTCCATACTGGACAAGGAGAACTTGTATGTTGTGGAGAACCAATGAAACTACAAGATGAAACTTTTGAAGATGAAGGACATGAAAAACATCTTCCAGTTATTGAAAAAACAGAGGAGGGGGTAAAGGTAAAGATAGGTTCTAATCCTCATCCAATGATAGAAGAGCATTATATTGAGTGGATAGAGTTAATTAACGGAGATAAATATTACAGGAAGTTTTTAACTCCACAAGATGATCCAGAGGTAGTTTTTGATGTAGATCCAGAAGAAAAGGTTGAAGCAAGAGCTTATTGTAATGTTCACGGACTATGGGCACTAAGAAACTAAAACTTAGTTATTTATTAATTCCTTTAATTACGATTCTGGTTTCCTACACGGGAAGTATTTTTACTTCTATGGGGATTAATTCAGGATGGTATGATTTAATTAACAAACCATCTTGGACACCACCAGGATCTGTTATTGGGATAGTTTGGACAATTATTTTTATTCTTTCTACAATTTCTGCTTTAATAGTTTGGAATAAACTAGAAAAAGATAAAAGATTTTGGAGGATAATCTATCTTTTTGTAATTAATGCTGGATTAAATGTATTTTGGAGCTTTCTCTTTTTTGCCCAAGGATTAATGGGGCTTGCTATGATTGAGGCAGCTTTACTTGGAATTTCAGTTTATATTTTAATCTATCTTATTTGGCCAGAATCTAAATTAGCTGCAAGCCTTTTAATTCCTTATGCTCTTTGGGTTAGTTTTGCTACTTTTTTAAATTACAGTATCTGGATATTAAATTAATTAAAAAGGAAATATGGAAGAAATTAAAAAACAACTCCAACAACAGCAGAAAAAGATTGATGAAATTTACAAATCAGTCAATCTAATTAAAAAAATATTTATCTTTATAGTTGTTTTCCAAATTATTACTTTTCTCTTGCCCTTACTTGGATTAGCCTTTATTATTCCAAAATTCCTAAATATATATTTAGGAGGGTTTATGTAAAATTTGGAGAAATTAGTAAACAAAAAAGCGCTGTTTGTTCAGCGCTTTTTTTAGTTTTGTCTTTCTTCTAAAGAACTTTTTATATCTTCTAATTCTAGATCTTTTAGTTTGAACCTTTTTCCGGATGGAGTTCCGTAAGTAACACATTTTTTAGTAAAGTATCTTATTGTAGAACTTCTATCTTCACCAACAATTTCTACTTCCTTTATATTCTTTAATGCAACATCGATCATTAATGGGCCAGTAAATACAACTGGAACAGAAGGAAAAAACATACAAACAACAGGTTTACCGTTGATTTTATTAATTCCCATAGCTAAGCCATGCAGATAAAGTTTAATATTGAAAATTTCTAAAACAAATACAGCTGGAACTCCTTGTTTTGCAAAATCTTCTTCATTGTTAAAGATAACATTTAGAAGAGGAATTGGAGCAACTAGTCTACCTATAAACCTTCCAAGTTTACCATCGGTTAAGAGACCAATAATAAAAGGAACTATAAAAAATAATATTAAGAAAGGTAGTCCCCAGAACATATATTTTTCTGGGATAAATAGAAGGAAAAATACTTCAAGTAGTTGAGTAAGATCTATTAAAGAATAGATAAGAACAAAGACTACAACAACTAAAACAGTTGCAAGCAATCCTTTCTTCCATAACCGGAAAAGGAACATCCTTTTTACCTCCTTTCATATTTTATTAGTTTAAATTAGCACTTTCTTTAGATAAGTTCAAATAAAAAAACGGATACTTTTAAAGTATCCGTTTGTGTATGAAAT
>CAYPLZ010000006.1:0-20938 GCA_964411855.1 uncultured Candidatus Saccharibacteria bacterium | reverse complement strand
TAAATCCTATTTATAGGCCTGGTGATTTTGTTATTTCAGATCAATTTATAGATAAAGACACTATTCTTATTCCTAATAAGAAAATTATTAAAATTTTAGAAAAGAATGACAAGATCCTAATAGATGATGGCTTTATTGAATTTAAAATAGTAGAAAAAACAAATAACAAAGTTGTAGCCAAGGCAATGACAGATGGTTTTGTAAAACATCAAAAAAGCCTTAATATTCCTAATAAGAAAATTGATCTCCCATCTCTTTTTAAAGAAGATCTTAAAAAATTAGATCTAGCAGCTAAGCATGAAATAGATTTTATAGCACTTTCTTTTGTTAGAAATACCGAAGACATAAAAACCCTAAAGAAAGAAATGGATAAAAGAGGCCTAGACGCTAAAATAGTAGCTAAAATTGAAAACAAAGAGGCCTTGAATAATATTGATGAAATTATCAAAGAATCAGATTGTGTCATGGTTGCTAGAGGCGATCTTGGAATAGAGACTTCTTTAGAAAAAATTACCTATACTCAAAGAAGCATAATTAAAAAATGTAGAGATAATCATACTCCCGTAATTGTAGCTACTCACATGCTAGAATCAATGACATTTAATCCACTCCCTACTAGAGCTGAAGTTACAGATGTAGCTCACGCCGTTTTTAATGGAACAGATGCAGTTATGCTTTCTGGAGAAACAGCTTCTGGAAAATATCCTTCAAAGGCAGTAAAGATGATGAGTAAAATTTTAGATTTTAATGAAACAAAAGCAGTACCTCCAAAAATTAATTTTACTAAAGAATTTAAATCAAATTCTCTTGCAAAGTCTGCATTGGAAACAATTCAAACTTCACCTTTTCCGAAAATTGATAAGATAATAATCTTTACAAATAATGGTGATATTGTAAGAGCTATTTCTTCTCTTCGACCTGATGCTCCAATACTTACTATAACTAATAAAGAAAAAACTTTAGAAGAGCTACTTTGCTCATATGGTGTTGTAGCACATTCTAATTTCTTTCCTGAGGATCTTTACCAAAAAGAAAATAATATTATTGAAAAACTTCTTAAAAAAGAGCTTGTTAAAAAAGGAGAAATTTCTTTAATTATTCATGACCATAAAGAAGAAAGTTTTTCTCTTAAGAAGTTATAAGATTGCCAAAAGAAAAAGACGACATTTTTCTGCCGCCTTTTTGTTTGTTAATTCTCGCCCCATTCTAAAATGGTAATTTCTACTTCTTTTTTGCCCCATATTAAACTTCTTTTCAAGGCCTTTTCACCTTCACCCATGAATAGGTCTATTCTTTTTCCTTTTATAGCAGAGCCAATATCTTCAACAATGCCTCTACCATATCCGGGGACATAAATAACTGAACCTAAAGGAATAACTTTAGGATCAGCTGCTATTGTACCTATTTTGGCTACAGTTTCAGTATAAGTAATTCCATTACCATTCATTCTCACTTCTGCTCGATAGTTCCCTTCTGCATATACTCTTTGGTTCTCTTCTGGCTTGTAATAAGCTGTTGAAACAACTTTCATTTTATAGCCCTCTGGCTCTTCTTTAACTTCCGGCCTCTGGGTATAATTTGATTCTGGAAAAATTTCTTCTGCTTCTCTTGCAAAAGAAGATCCAAGTAAAGCCTCAACAGCATATGGCGCCCAGAGCGGAACCGTTAATACTAAGAAGAGAAATATACAGAGGAACAGCTTAAAGTAAAAAAATAAGTCTTTCAAATCCTATCACCTCTCTTATAAAATTTTAGGGTACTACTAGTAAAAGTATAGTATAAATATATCTTTTTGTCAATAAAAAAGACCCTCTTTAAAAGGGTCTTTTTTCTTTAAATAAGCTTACTTACTTATTAAAATTCAATGTTTTTTAAATACTTTTTCAGTTCTGGGCCAATATCATCCCTTTTTAAAGCAAATTTAATTGAAGTTTTAAGGTATCTTAAAGGGTCCCCTGTTGTATGCCACTCTCCTTCAATTGGTTGTCCTATAACTCTCTTTCCTTTTTGATGTGCAATCCTATTTAAAATATCCATAATCCATAATTCATCATCCTTTCCTAAAGGAGTTTTCATAGCTTCTTCAATTACATTATAGGAGAAGACAAATCTTCCAAATTGAGCCATATTAGAAGGAGCTTCCTCTGGAGGTAATTTCTCATAACCTTCTTCTATATCATATTTGTACTCAGAATCTTCTTTATACTTTACGGTACCATAACGCTCTACCTCACTATCTGGAACTTCTTGCACTCCTAAAACAGCTGTAGGATTTTCTTTCTGATAAACATCAATTAATTGTTTAGTTACTGGAGTCTCAGAAATTGTTAAGTCGTCTCCAAACATATAAACAAAGGCTTCATCGTTATCAATAAGGGGTTTAACACTTCTTAAAGGAGTTGCATTTCCGTATGGCATATCATTGTTTTGTCTTACATAAACAAAATTAGCCATCTGGGGAATATTTTTTATAAGATTCAATCTCTCTATTTTGCCATCTTCCTTTAAAGTGTGCTCTAGTTCAGGGTGAGAATCAAAATAGTCTTCCATCATCATCTGTCCTGCCCTAGTTACTAAAATAATATCTTCAATTCCAGATTTAACTGCTTCCTCTACTAAGTAATGGATAATCGGCCTATCAATTATAGGGAGCATTTCTTTAGGTTGGTTTTTGGTGGCAGGAAGAAATCGAGTACCATATCCTGCTGCTGCAATAACGGCTTTAGTTATTTTTTCCATAATGAAAAGTTAGAAATTTATTATTTAAATAAACCTTTTTACTAAATTGCTATTTAATATTATAATAGAAATAAGAAACATTTACCAATTAATGAATAAATATTATGGACAATATTAATTCAATTGCTCGCGAAGAATTAAAGAAAAAAATAGATAATGATGAGGATTTTGTGTTAGTTGATGTGTTAGGACCAAAATCTTATTCTCAAATTCACCTACCAGGGGCAATTAACTTCCCTATTGAAAGTGAAGCTTTTGTAGAAGATGTCGAAAAGGAAGTAGAAGATAAAGAAAAAGAGATCATAGTTTACTGCGGTAGTTTTTCCTGTCACCTCTCTTCAGCAGCAGCTAAAAAACTAGTTGATGCTGGTTATAAAAATGTAACAGAATATGATGGCGGACTAAAAGATTGGGCCGCTGCGGACTATCCTTTTGAAGGTGGTAAGGTAGAAGAAAGAAAAGAAGCACTTTTAGGTGAGTAAAAAATAAAGCTTACAAATTAAAGAATTTCCATCAAAGATGGATTAGGTTTGATTTTTTTTGAAATTTCCTTAATATAGAAAGACATATGAGTAAAAAACTAACTAAAAAAGGATATAAAAAGCTCAAAGAGGAGCTTGAGTATCTTAAAAATGATAAGAAAAAAGAAATAGCCCAACGCCTAAAAAAGGCGGCAGCTTTTGGTGATCTTTCTGAAAATTCTGCTTATGATGAGGCGAAAGAGGCAAAGTCTGCTTTAACAGCAAGAATAATGGAATTAGAAGATATACTAAAAAATGCTGAAATAGTAGAGAAAGATGAAAATGTTGATAAAGTACAAGTTGGCTCAAAAGTTAAATTAGAAGTAATAGCTAAAGGAGAAGACCATAACGAAGAATATGAAATTGTAGGAGCAGAAGAATCAGACCCTTTAGAGGGTAAAATTTCTTACGAATCTCCCCTTGGAGAAAAATTATCTGGTAAAAGAGTTGGAGATATTGTAGAAATTTCTCAGGGTGAGAAAAAATTTAAATATAAAATAAAAGAAGTAGAATAAAATTTTATAGACTCTTAATACGAAAAAGAGGTCCATTCTGGACCTCTTTTTCTTTTAGCTTGTTTATTTTTTTAATAAGACTCAATAAGTTCTTTTAAGGTATTAATTTCTTTCTTCATTGCTTTTTGTCCTTCTTTAAGAAAACTAGTAGCTTCTCCTCTTAATACTTTATGAAATTTAAAGAAACTAAAGTCTTTAAATTGCGGTTCAATAACTATATCTGCCGCTTCCATATTTGCTTTTGAAAGATTGTATTCTAAAATTTTAATAGAACGAACCATCACGTTATAAGGATTAATTGATGGTTTCTTATTTTTATTTAAAATGCTTTTATTTGCTAAGCTAACACCAATTATAATGTCTGCTCCCATTTCTTTTAAGGATCTTACTGGAACTGGATCAGATAAACCACCATCCCATAATAATTTACTCCCTCTGCTAACTGGAGTAAAAACAAAAGGGAAAGCAATACTAGCTCGAACTGCAGTAGTTACACTTCCTGAAGCTAGTTCTACCCTATCTCCTTCTCTGTAATCTGTTGCTAAAATTTTTAAAGGAATCTTTAAATCTTTAAATTTAGCATTTTTAATATTGTCATTAATAAACTTCTTAAGATCATCTCCTTTAATAATACCCCCTCTTAAAGAAGCATCAGATAATGAAAAAATATCTTGCCAACGAGGAGTAAGGGTAATATCTTTAACTTTTTTAGTATCTTCGTGAAAAGCATAAAGAGCTCCTACTAAAGAGCCTATACTAGATCCAGTAATATAATCTATTTTAATATTGTTTTCTTCTAATGCTCTTAATACACCAATATGAGAGTATCCTTTTGCTCCACCACTTCCTAGGGCAACTCCAATTTTTGGTCTTTCTTTATTTTCTGTCATTATGATTTCAAATATTAATTTAAGTAAACAAAATCCGAACCCAACTTTAGAGTCTACACTCCATTAAGAATGAGTAAACTTTTTCTTTTAAAATTTATTTTGTCTTCTCGTAACTCCTCCAAGCTTCAGCAACTGTAGGCTCTATCTCATCTAAGTTTTCCAAAATTCTGTCTCTTAATTCTTTTGTTTCAATTTGCTCTTCACTTCTAACGTAATTTAAAACATCCTTTAATACATCTCTTACAATCTCTCTTTTTCTTTCTAATTCAATCCCGGCTTGGTCTGCTGCATTTTCAATAGAAGTCCTTATTTTTTGAGGATCAAACGGTTGTTTTGATCCATCATTTTTTATGACAAAGGTTGTCATTTTTTTAAAGGTTTAAGGTAGCAGTAGCTAACCTTTAATAAACCGACCTTTTTACCTTCTTATATGAATTCTAAAAAGCAAATTTACTACAATAGCTAGAATTATACTAAACAAGATTGCCCACCAAAAACTACTTACTATAAAGCCTGGAACTATTACAGAAGTAATCTGTATTATAAAGGCATTAATTGCAAGAGTAAATAGTCCAAGTGTTAGAATATTGATCGGTAAAGTTAAAAAGACTAAGACAGGCTTAACAAATGTGTTTAGAAAGCCTAATACCAAAGCTACAGCTAATGCTACTAAGAAACTAGAAACTGTAACTCCTGGAAGTATGAGTGCTGTTACTAAAACAGCAATTGTGTTTAAAAGCCAATCTATTAAATTATCCATAATTAAATCTAAAATTTACTTCAAATCTTTATTTATTGTACCAAAAAAGAAAGGAGCATCAAAGTTGATGCTCCCCTCCTCCAATATTTTTTGTTTATTCTATTTTAGATCTACAGGAACTTCAACCTTGTCAGCATTTTCTGGTCTTCCAGATGGGTTAGCTTTTTCAATAATTACTTTTCCCATTTCTTTATCTGTTTCAAAACTTAATTCTCCTTGAAAAGGTATTACATTTTCTGTCATCCAGTTTTCCTCTGTTGTTCCTGCTGTAGAAGTAATTAGGTTCCCTTGATTATCTACAAGTTTAATATTTAACTGCGCTTCAAAAAACCAAGTTCCTTTTGCTTGTCCTTCTACTGTTATTGGAGAACTAATTTCTGCTCCTATTTCTGGATTAGTTACACTTATTTCATTATCTATTTTTTCAAAAGTAGAAGCTAAGCTACTAAAGAGATCGTTTCTTTCTTCTCCTTCTTGTTCCATTGAAGGTATGCCACTATTTAGTTCCAAAATTACTCCATTATCTTTATAGAAGACTCTATCTATTTCTTTAGTAACGCCTACTGATTTATAGGTCTTAGCAAAGATAGCTTCGTAATCACCATTTCCAAAAATGACAGGTGTTTTAAATTCATCTCCTTCTAATTGAAGGTTTTGATCTACCCATTCCGAAAGAGATAAATTATTTTCATTTTCATGAGCTACTACAGTAAGGTTTGGTTTTGCATCTTCTTCTCCAAAATAAACTTCTCTACTTCTCATGTCTTCTTCTACCTCTATTGTTTCTGGATAACTAAGTTTAAAATTAAAGTTATGGTTCTTGTATTCATTTACAGATTCTCTAGTTCTATCTGTCCAGTCTAGAACATCAATACCAGTTAAGCTATCTCCTTTTTCAAGTGCAACTGTAATTGGAAAATGAGAAATACATGCCTCTTTCATTCCACACTTTACATAAGTAGAATAATACCCCTTAAAATCATTATCTTCTTTGCTTGCTTCAATATAGTAATTTCCTGGAGAAACCTCTAACTTATAACCTTTTCCGTATTTATATTTTTCATTTTCTAATTGCTCACTAGTGCAATATTCTTTATCGCTGTCAACTGCTTTGGCACAAACTTCAATATTACTAGGTATCTCCTCACTAGGATATCCAAGCGAACCTTCAATAGTTGTTTTTACCGATTCTTCTGGAATTTCAACTTCATTAGATTGATTTAAGAATAAAAATATTCCGCCTCCAATTGCTAAACAAATTAGAATAAAAATTAATATTTTTTTCATAATTTTTTTATAGTTTAATTATTTTGCCAGCTCCATTTGCAATATAATTATTTTTATACTTTTTTTCAAACAGACGAATAGCCCTATCTCCTGTGCAATGACTAGGAGCTACTTTTTTAATATTATTCTTTTTAAATTCTTTAACAATATTTTCTAAATGAATTTGTGAACTCCCTTTTAGATGAAAACCTCCTAAGGCTAAATAGATGTCTTCGGAAAAATTATGCTTAACTCTCTCTATAATATTTAAAATACCAGGATGAGCACATCCGGTAATAACAACTATTCCTTTTTTTGTTTTTAATGCTAAAGAATGTTCTTTTGTGCTATGCTTGAATTCTCCTGTAGAAAATATATCTTCTCCTATCTTTTCGAAACTTTCTACTTCTTTTATCTTTGCCCCCCTTTTTTTAACCTTCTCCTTAAAATTAATATCAAAAGACTTAGGAATCACAACAGTTAAATCAGAATTCTTTTCTAGTACGCTCATTAATCCTCCTGTATGATCACTATGAATATGAGAAAGAAAAATTAAATCAATTTCCTTAGGGCCTACATCCATTTTACCCATATTAAAAAGCAAATCCTTCCCGTTTGCTCCTGTATCAAAAAGAATATTTATATTATTCTCTCTCTTAACAAAACAAGAAAAACCCCAACCTGTTTTCATTCCAGGCCTTTCTTTAAAATTATCAAATAAGCCAATAATAAGATCTCCTTCTATCTCTGTTTGAATTAAAGTTTTAAGTTTTGTTTCTGTTTCTACTTGCAATGACATACTTATATAATAATACCAAATTTTAAAAAAAGAAAAAACCAGACCTTTTTAAGTCTGGCTTAATTTTTGTTTTAAGTATGGTAGGCCAAAAGCCCAAAAGAAATGGTTAAACGGAACTGTTCTGTAATGAGGAATAAAATCAAAGCCAAATATAGCTTTTCTTATCGAATAGACAAGATCTTTCGGGTCAATTTTGTCTTTTGCAATTTCAATTGAGCCAGTACCTATAGCTTTCATTAATTCCTTAGATTCGGCATGTAAATCAGTTGTTGGGATAACAGGTAAATTATGTTTTTTTCCTAACTCTAAAACTTTTCTATTCGGATCATCTCTAAATAATATTTCTCTTACCCATTTAATACAATAACCATTGTATTCTAAAGCAAGCTTCTTCTTTTCAACTAATTCTAAAATTCTTTCTTTCTTTTTCTTTCTCATTTTTCCAAAACTCTTTTCTGGATCTGCAAAAGGATGATCTAATATAGGGATTCCGCCCTTTTGCCAAATTTCTTCTACTGCTTCTTCTAGCCTATCTGCTTTAATCTCTTCAATAATTCCAGGTGCTAAAAAATGATGTCCTTCCATCATAATTTCCTTTCCTAAGATTATAAACTTTTCTTCTCCTTTAATTTCAAACCTAAATCCATTTCCAAAAAATTCTACTTCTCCTTCATTTCTTTTTTTAATAAGATAATCTCTATTTCTCCTGATTATACTCCTGAGATTTGTTAGTGCATCCCAGTCATATTCTAAAACAGCAACAGCATCGATTCCATTTCTTACCATTAAATTTAAAAGATCTTTAAAGGAGTCTCCTTTGTAAAGCATTAAGTGAACCTGCAAATCAATCGTAAAGCCACTATCTTTTCTCTTCAATCAGATCGCCCCCTTTTTCTTTAAGTAGTAAAACTATATAACTTTTATGTTAAAAAGTCAAACTAGTTTACCATTTTTCCTGTCATCTCATTAAACTTGCCATCAGTTGTAACTTTTGTTACTTTTCCATCTTCTAATAAAACAACTATGTTATGAGAAGTTATAACTTGGATAACTGGTTCTCCGGTTCTATCTCCGTATCCTCCATGAGTTGAAGTAAAAGTAAATTCAAGTTCATAGCAGTTTTCACAGCCAACTAAATCCAAACCTCTTTCTTCTACAAACTGAAGATTTTTACCATCAAATTTATAAGTTGGTGAGTTATTAACTATCCAATCTCTAGCTTTTTGAATTCTTTCTCCGGTTGAATCAATTTCTTCTTGGTCTAAAAATTCTAATTTTTCAACTATAATTCCTTCTTCTGTTTCAGAACCATCAACTTTTACTCTTTTACCGCTCCAGTCTTCTCTGTTTTCTGGGATAGTTTCATTACAATTTACTTCTTGTTCTTTAACACAACTACTATCTTCGTTAAAAATTAACTTTTCAGATAAGCCAACCTGTCCTGGTTTTTCATAAGAAAGATAAAATACATCCTCTTCAAAACCTGGATTGTTAATCACGATATTTCCGGTTTCGCTAAAGCCAGCTGTCTCTTCTTCTCCTTCTTCTGGCGTTGAAGTAGTATTGTTTCCATTTTCAATAATTGGCCCTTCTCCTGTATCTCTTTGCATAACAAACACAATTGCACCTAAAAGTAACACAAGGATTAAAATTATTATTAGAATATTTTGTGTTTTTTTCATAATTTTTTACTTAGAAAAACCTCTCCGCAAGGAGAGGTCTTCCTTTCTATTAATTTTTTATTTTATTAAATTCATTATGTGTCTAACCATCATACTAGCATAGCCCCATTCGTTATCATACCAACTTAAAATCTTTACTAGCTTTCCTCCTACTACCCTAGTAAAGTCAAGATCTACTAAAGAGCCATAAGGCTCTTGTAGTACATCGGATGAAACCATAGGTTCTTCAGTAACTCCTAAAATTCCTTTCCATTCTGGTTTTTGAGAAGCTTCTTTTAGAATCTTATTAACTTCTTCTACAGTAGTTTCTTTTTCGGAAAGAAAAGTAAAGTCTAAAATAGATCCAGCTGGAATAGGAACTCTCATTGCAATTCCATCAAATTTTCCTTCCATCTCTGGAAGAGCTTCTGATGTATATATTGCAGAACCGGTAGAGGTTGGAGTAATATTCAAAGCTGCGGCCCTTCCTCTCCTAAAGTCACTACTAGGACCATCAACTAAGTTTTGGCTTGCAGTATAACCATGAATAGTATTTAACATTGAATATTTAATTCCAAGATTTTCCAACATTACTGCAGCAACTGGTGTAATAGCGTTTGTAGTACAAGAAGCATTACTTGAAATCTTTTCTTTCTTAGCAGCTTCTTCATTTACGTTAGGAGTGCAAATTGGAGTTTTTCCATCTTTTGCTCCTGCTGAAATTACTACTCTTTTTGCACCAGCTTCAAGGTGAGGTTTTGCTTTTTCATATGAAGTAAAGTGGCCTGTAGATTCTACAACTATATCAACATCTAATTCATCCCAAGGAAGATCTCCAGGGTTTCTTTCACTTAGGTATTCAATCTCCTTGCCATCAACAACTAAATTACCATTTTTAGTTGTAACTTCTTTGTTAAAATTTCTATAAACACTATCATTTTTTAAAAGATAAGCTAGATTTTGAAGGTCGCCTAAATCATTAACTGCAACTATATCTAATTCTTCTTTTTCAGAAGCAATTTTAAAAAACTGTCTTCCAATTCTTCCAAATCCGTTTATAGCTATTTTTGTTTTTGACATTTTAAATTTTTATTTAATTTATTAATAAGTTTTATCAACCTTTTGGTTTGATTTATTAAGCATACAAATTACTTCTGCTCCTAATAAAATTATACAAGAAAAAAAGTAAACCCAAACTAAGAATATTAATATCGATCCAATTATTCCGTAACTAGATAGAATCCCGCGAGATAAATAATTACTAACTATTAAATTCATAATATTAAATAAGATACCAGCAAAAAAAGCTCCCCCAGTAATAGCTTTATAGCTAATTTCCTTTCTAGTTAAAACTCTATACATAAGTATGAAAAACAAAACCGAAACTATAAAAGAAGAGAAGAAGCTAATAACCTGTCCTAAATCTCCTCCTAAAAAATGACCAGAAAAGAAATGTTGTAAGTTAGGGAAAAATATACTTGCAGAAACAGAAAATAATACAAAAAGAACAAATATAAAAAAGAATAAAGCGGAATAAAAATATTTACTAAAAAATTTCTTTAATTTTGATCTCTCTTTATCTGGAATCAAAATTTTATTAAACATTGATTGGAGATAGTTAAAAGCTCTTACTCCAATATAAAAAAGTATTAAAAAACTAATAATTGAAAAAATAGTATTAAGGTCCCTATTCATTAGTTGGTCTACTATCTTTTCAAAAACAAGAGCAGTCTCAGAAGAGATATTTCTTTTAAAATATTGAAAGACTTCTTCTCTTACTAAATTATTCTCTAAAAAACTGCTAGCAATTGAAAGTAGAATTACTAAAACCGGAGCAGCAGTAAAGACTGAAAAATAAGATAATGCTGCTGCCAGCATTGGTATTTCATCTTCTTTCGCTTTTTTTGCTAAGTTTTTAAAAATTTCTTTAGTACGTATTGTCATTTTAGAAGATAGTTACTAACAAAAACCCTAACATTACTAAAATTAAAATAATTTTAATAATAGGGCCTAAAACAAACCCGAATAAAACTCCTGTTGCAGATTTAAATGCTTTTTTAGGTTCATTCTCAGCAAAAATTTCTCCTAAATAAGCACCAATAATTGGTCCTAATATTGCCCCTATTACATTAGCTGAAACAATACCTCCAAATAAACCAATGATTGCTCCTACTATTCCGTACTTACTTGCTTTACTTTTTTTAGCTCCCCATAAGGGTAGAAAATAATCAAGTGCCATTGCCAAAATTGTTAGCACTAAAAAAATAACATTATTTAGTATTGAGAGTTGAGCGAAACCTGTTCCTACTGAATAAATAAAAAAACCGAGCCAAGCCAATATAACACCAGGCACAAAAGGAAGAAGGCTTCCCAATAACCCAATTAATACTAAAATTATACTAAATATTGGTAATAAATTTCCCATAACTTCCTGTATTATAACATATTAAAAAATTATTAAAAAAGAGCAGGTTAATTTTTTCTGCAAAATTTGATACTATATAGTAATGTATATTTTTGGAAAAGAAATAGACCTCGAACCAAATATTGGTTTTTGGCCTCTCCTACTAATGACTTTTTCTGGAACTTTGGGAGGAGGCTTTTTTACTTTGCTAGGAATAGGTGCTGGAATTGCAGGCCCGCTTTTACCTTTCTCTTTTATGATAGCAGGATTAATAGCTTTTATAGTTAGTAGAGTTTATGCTGAACTAGCTACTTCAATGCCAGCTCCAGGAGGAGGACAAGTTTATGTAAGAAATGCTTTTGGAGAGCATCCTGTTCTTTTTCTTGCTCACTGGTTAACTTGGTTAGCAGAAATAGCTTTTTCTGCTTTGAATGCAATTGGTTTAGGGCTTTATCTTTCTTTAGTCTTACCACTTAGCCCTATTACAATTTCATTAATCAGCATCGTAATTTTAATACTAATTAATCTCTATGGAGTTGAAAATATTGGAAAGATAGAATTGGTACTTGGAATAGGTTTTGTTTTTGCCCTTATAGGGGTAATATCCTTTCTTTTACAAGATTTTTCAGTCAATGCCATCCAAATACAAGGTTTTGACTTTAAAGGCATCTGGGGGATGTTAAGGGCTGTTCCACTCTTGTTTGTTTTGTTTATTGGAACTGAAGATGTTGCAGCAATTGCAGGAGAAATTAAAGACAAAGCAAGAAATATTCCAAAAGCTTTTACTTGGTCAATAATTGCTCTTACTCTTACTGCAGCTTTAACTTCTTTCCTATTGCTCTATACTTTTCCTATTGAAGAACTAGCAAATCATCCTCGTCCTTTTCAACTTCTTTTTGATAAATTAGGACCTATTGGAGGATCACTAAGTCTTGCTGTTGCAATTTTTGCTTGTGCTAGTTCTTTGTTTTTTGGTTCTTTAGCAGATACAAGAACTGCTTACGCCCTCGGAAAAGCAGGAGAATTTCCAAAAATATTTACTAAATTAAATAGATACAAAGTTCCTTTTGTTAGTATTATTGCAAGTGGTGTCTTTTTAACAATTTTAACGATTACAGAAAGCGCTACCTTTGTAGGTTACGTAGCTAATCTAGGTTTCTTTTTAGAAGTAATATTTATTTCTTTAGCTTTAATGAAACTCAGAAAAAAAAGACCTAAGTTGCCTAGGCCTTTTTTGATTAAATATTATCCTCTTGTTCCTATTTTAGCAATTGGTTTTAGCTCTTTCTTCCTTTTGTTAATAAAACCAGCCGCTTGGGGAGCAGGATTTATGTTTTCTTTGATAGGTTTAGCTGTTTATCTTATGAAGTATTTTAATGCTAAAAAGTTAGTAATTGCAATAAAAGGATTTCTAGTTTTTCTATTAATCCTCTTCCTTCTTTATCTTACATTGATATAAGGAAGATTCCTCCTAAGAATTCAATTATACCTTCAGCCCCTATAAATGCTACTAGTGACAAAAATAGCTCATGTTCAAAAGGTGGAGGTAAAATTGGAACATTAAAAAATAATAAGCTTATAGCTAAAGCAATTTTAACAACACCAATAAAAAATAAAATTCCTCCAATTGCAATAGAGAACTTTTTAAACCTTCCTAGGAAGGTTAATTTTTTTGCAATTTCTTCAGCTTCTTCTGTCTCCTCTATTACCTTATTTAAAGCCTCATCTGTAATTTCTCCTTTACGAAGCGTAATCGCATAATCTCTTAAAAAAGAATAATTAAATTTGTCCTCTTCCATTAGTGCGTTAATAATCTCTTCCCAGTCTGCACCTTCAGAAAAAGGAACTGTTTTAGTATTATTAATAAGCCAGTGAAAAAAGTCTGACTTTTTTGAATTACTTTCAATAAAATCTAATATTTTTCTTTTGTTTTCGCGATCTTTTTGTTTTGAAGAATTTTTTATCTTTTTCATGATTAATAAATTATACCAAATTAATTCTAAATAAAAAAATGAGCGGGCTTATAAATACCCGCTCTTTTGAATTGCTTTTCTGGTAGCTTTTGAAACTTTGTTTTCTTTCTTTTCTATATCGTCTAATTTAAACCATCTTGCTTCTTTTACTTCGTGGTCAGTTAAAATAGATCCTTTAACTTTACCTTTAAAAATAATGACTTCAAGAGGTCGTTTAGAATGAGGACATACTTCATCAGAAAGCCTCCTAAACCTTTCAAGTTTAGTTACTAGAAGATATGGTAACTCTTCTTTTAGCTCTCTTATTAAACATTCTTTAGGAGTTTCCCATTCTTCTATCTTGCCTCCTGGTAATGTCCATTTAACACTACTTCTTACAAGAAGAACTCTATCTTCTTTAAAGGTTAATAAAGAAGCAACTCGTACTATCTTGACCACTCCTTTCTGTGTACAGCTAAATATATTCGTATTATAAAATCCTTTTGTTTAAGGATTGATTTGAAAAGAGCAAAAGGTCTTTATGGATTTTTATTATAGCTTTAAAGTACCAACTATAATAAATTCTACCTTTGCCTTTGCTTGTTTTAATATAAAACTAATTCTTGGTTTTGTCAAAACAAAACCCCCTCATAAGATGAGGGGGTTTCTTTTCTTAAGTACTAAGGAGTACTAGTTTCTTGGTTTAGCCTCATCAACTTTAAGAGGTCTACCATCAAGCTTTTCTCCATTTAAAAGCTCAATTGCTTTTTTAGCCTCTTCTTCTGTTGACATTTCGACAAAACCAAAACCTTTTGAACGCCCGGTTCCTCTCTCTGTAATAATATCACAAGATTCTACATTACCAGCTTCTGAAAAAGCCTTTTCTAGCTCTTCTTCAGAAGTATTGTAGCTGATATTACCAATATAAAGTTTCTTATTCATTTTTAAAGGTAATTGATGTATTTCGACCGATTTTCTAATAGATAATTTCAAATTTATACTCCATTATCAAAGTATACTCTCATCTTTTTCTAATGTCAAAAGAAAAAGGCCCTACTTGCTTGGGCCTTTAATCTATTTTTTTTTGTATTTATAAAATATTTCTTTAACTTTTTCAGGAGGTATTATTTCTTCTTCCTCAAAAATACTATCCGCATTCTTTATTATCTTTGTTATTACACTATAGGGATGTAAACTTCCCTTAACATCTTCTATTCTTTCAACTAAAAGAGAAATTAACTCTTCATCGGTTAGATTATCTTCATCTTGAGGCTCTTTTAATTCTACTAGTTCTGTATAAACTACCTTTTTGTCTCCCTCACAACCAACTAATCTGATATAAAAAGCTTCACCAAGAAACTTTTCTTCTAAATCATCTATTATTGTATATTCAAACATAAACAAGGGTTTACAATAAAATTCTCCTCTTATTACTTTACACTTTTTCTCTTTTACTTTTTGAGTAAACTTTTCCAACTCATCTGTATAACAATTTAGGCCTTCAAATAACCAATTTACAAAACCAATCATTGGTCTACCCTCCTTTTTCTCTAAAATTTTTAGGTGGACAATAATACTTTTTAACCATTTCTTGAGAGTAAAAAGGACTAAGAGATTTCCCAACAACAATATGCTTTATTGCTTGAGCTAATAATCCTGAGATTGGTAAAAGTGTAAAATTATTAAATTCCCCTATTTTTTCTCTTACTGGAATTGTATCTGTTACTACAAACTTATCAACATCACTCTTCTCTAATTCTTTCATTAATTGATTAGTTTCTAACTTTCTGTGGCTTAGTGTGGCATGAGTTATAAGTGCTATTACTAGTTTAGCTCCTTTTCTTTTAACTATTTCAGCATTTCCCATGATTGTTCCTCCTGAAGCCATTTCATCATCTACAAAAATACATACTTTATCTTTTACTTTCCCAACAATTTCTTTGAAAATTAATTGATCTTTCCTTCTTTCTTTATCAATGTAAGCTGATGAAATTCCAAGTTCTTCTGGAATAGAAGCGTATCTTTTTGCTCCTCCTGCATCAGGAAAAACAAAGACTAACTCTTCTTTTTTGTATTGGTTTAGAATTTCTTTTTTAATAAAGTAGATAAACAAGTTTTCAGTTGAAATATGCTTGGCATAAGGATCAAAGTAATGACAGATATGAGCATCATGAGGTTCTACCAATAAAATTTTTCTAAATCTACATACTTTATTAATAGTTCTAGCTAAAAAAGAGCTAGGTACTGAAATTCTAGATTGGTCTTTTTTATCGCTTCTACTATAAGGCATATAAGGAAAGACTACCAATACATTTTTAGCATTAACTCCTGCATTAATAATTGCATCAGCTAGCCAGAAAAATTCCGCTAATTCTTCATGAACATCCGGAGATCTAGTATGGATAATTACTATAAAATGACCTCGCACATCTTCGGGCTGAACTAACATCTCATTATCTGCAAATCTTAATATATTATAGGAATTAAGCTTTAAACCATTTTCAGGCCAATACTTTTTGGGAAGTATATTATCTAATTGTTTAACTATTCTTTTCCCTAATACCCTGGCTCCTCCTGTGGCAAAAATCTTAACTGGAAATTCAATGGAATGTTTCATTTTCATTCCCTCCTTTTTCTATTTTTAAAGGACATTATTACTATTATCTTACTTATTAAAAATAAAAAATCAAATTAAATAACAAAAAGCACTTTTTTTCAAGTGCTTTTTTGCTATAGTTTTTTAATAACTTTTAGTAATCTATCTCTAAAAACCTTAAAGGATCTATACTTTTCCCATATATATTTATTGACAAATGTAGATGAGGCGCAATTGAATATCCCGTATTTCCAGATAATGCAATTTTTTCTCCTCTTTCTACCTCATCACCTTTTTTCGCTAAAAATTTATCTAAATGTAGATAAAGAGAGCGAATCCCTCCCCCATGGTCAACTACCATAGTCTTTCCATAATCTGTAATCTCTCTGGCAAAACTAACTACTCCATCATTTATTGAATAAACAGGATCCCCTACTTCAGCATCTAAATCTACACCAAGATGTCTTAATTTAATATCTCCACTAATTCTTAAATTTCCATAAGCTCCTACATTTTTTATTTTATCTAAAGGATTTACAAAATCTTTTTCGAAATAGAAATCTGTTGGTTCTTTATTAAAAACTTCTTTGAAAAGTAATTCATTCTCTTTAGCAACATTTTCTTTAATCATATCTGGATCATATCCTTTTTCTTCTAACTCTGGGGTAACTTCTAGATATGTTTTAGGAAAATCTCTACTTTCTACAATTAGATAATCAAAATAATATCCTCTGTCTTCGCTTTTAACGACTAAAGAATAAAATCCAGGATTATAATTTGCTCCTATTGGCAAAAAGGCTATTTTTTTATCTTGAGAACCTAACCGATAAAAGTTAAACTCTTTACCAGAAAATTCTACGGTAATATTTTCCTCTTCATCTGAATTTTCTAATCTTAAAACAACTACATCTCCTTGTTCTGGGTTTTTTGAAGATAATGAAAAAGAACTATCTTTAATCTCCCCTTGATGTAATAGTTTATTTAGTTGCATTCTTGTTGTGGCTCCTACTATCCCCGTTCCATTTTTAAACCCCCATGGTTCTAAAATTGTATCATTATATTTTTCTTGAAATTGAATTACTGCATTTTTAGTTAGTCTTCCAAAATAAGAAGTCTCGTTTCCAGGAGAACCAGGACCAGTTTTAGCAACTTTGCTTTTTAGGTTTTTGTTTAAAAGTTTTTGAAGTTCTTTTACCTCTTTACCACTATCTCCTATTTCTAATCTTTTTTTAAAATAGAAAGAAGTATTTTCCTCTTTTAATTCTTGTATTTTTTCTTGTAAAGCTAATATTTTTTGCTCTATTTCTGTTATTTTACTGTTTATCTCTTCCAAAGTTAAAGCTGCTCTTGTTGAAAGAGGCAAAAGGAATAGAATTAATATTATTAAAATTAAAAATTTCTTTTTCATTGTATTTATATAATACCACTTTAAAATATAAAATAAAAAAGCCCACCAATCCTATAGTTTGGTGGGCTTTCTTCAGTCTTTCCTTCTTACGATTGCGTAATTTAATTTAATAAATTACTCCTTATATAGGATGGAGGTTTTTCACAATTGGATGCACTTACCTGACTGAAAAGGTTTTCTTTGAGTTGCATCAAATAGGCGTTCGAGGTTATCGAGTAAGCCTATTTAAGAAATAAAACTGTCAAAATTTTACCTTGCATTTTCTTTTGACAATCTTTTACTCAAAGCAATTATAATTGTAAACTTTCTAATATTAAAAATCAAGAGCCCGCAGTTTTTACTACGGGCTTTTTAAATTTAACCTTTGAAATTATCAGGAATTACTATCTTTTCCTTCTTGTCTCCTGTTCTTTTTCCTATAACTAATATATTTCTTTCTGGATCAATATAGAAATCTCCTTCTATCTTTCCATCTTCTAATTCCTTGTATGGCTTTAACCCTAACTTGGCTAGTTTAGTTCTTCTTTCTTTTGGATCTCCAAATTTTGGAGAAAGCTCTACATTGCTGCCAATTTTAACATTCTTATCAACAATAACTTTTTCTAGCTTACTTTCTTTTCCAATAAAAGTAGTATTGTATTCTTTTAGGTTGTTTTGATAATAGACATTTCTGTCTGCTCCTAAAAGTATACACTTATCTAGTTCGCATCCTTCATCTATAACTACTTGATATCCTAAAACAGAATTAAAAATTTTGCTTCTTGTCTGAATTTCATCTCCACCAGTTAGTATGCTTCCTTTTACTTGAGCATTTCTTGCAATCCTTGGGGCAGGTAAATGCCTTCTCATTGTCCTTATTCTATGCTTTAGTAGATTGATCGGTGAATTTTTAGAAATAAAATCCATATTACAATCAAAATAATCTCTTACTTTTCCAACATCTCTCCAGTATCCATTATAGGGATAAGCGTATAAAGATCCTCCTTCTTCTTTAATTTTCGGAATAATATTGTGTCCGAAATCATTTCCTTCGTACTTTAAAAATCTTTCTAGTCTGTCTTTGAAAAATACATAGTTTCCCATTGAAGCAAGGAACTCATATTGTTTGTCAATTCCTAAACTTCTTTTGATTCTGTCATTTAGTCTAAATTTTTCGATTACATCTTTGTCTGTTGGTTTTTCCGCAAAATCAACTATTTTACCTGTCTCATCCACTTTCATGATTCCAAAGTCACTAACTTTTTCTTCTCTAATAGCGCTTGCCATTATAGTAGCATCTGCATTATTTAAGGTATGCTGCTTTATAACATCTTTGTAGTCCATAGCATAGATATGATCTCCGCCTAAAACTAAGACGATTCTTGGGTCGTGTTGGTTAATTCTATTCATACTTTTCTTTACAGAATCTGCTGTACCTTTAAATCTTACTATTTCTCCTTCTTTTTCATGAGGATGATTAATCTCTAATCTTTTATCTATTCCATCAAACCCCCAAATTCTTCCCCCTCCGATATGCCTTACTAAAGAACGGGGTTCAAATTGAGCTGCAACTATCATCGAACTAATTCCACTATTTACTACATTAGTAGCAACAAAATCAAAAATTCGATAGTGCCCTAAGAAACCAACTGCTGGTTTAGTCCTATACTTAGTTAAAATCTTAAGTCTACTTCCTCTTCCTCCAGCCATAACAAAAGCTAAAACGTATTCGTCCATTAATATCTCCTCCTTAATAAATTTTAAAGAACGTGCTATATGTTAATGCAAAAAGGTTATTTTGTAAAGTAAAACACAATAGTATAAAATAAAAGTACTATGAATAAAAAACATTATCCACTTATAAGAACGATATATCTTTATCTCTTTACTCTAATCGGTTTAGTGCTTGTAATTATTGCTGGTGTTAGATTTTTAGATATGGGGCTTAAATATTTTGTTTTTACCCAAGCTGAGCAACAGCAGAGAATTGCAACTCTTAGACCACCTTCTACCTACTCTCTTGAAAAGGTAGAAGAGATAAAACAAAATGAAGAATTAACAGATGAACAAAAGCAAGCTATTAGTCAATGGATTGAAGATTACAAAGAATGGGAAGAAGAATCTGCAAAAGTAGATCCTGTAACTAGCGATAGACATAGAGAAGCATCCTATAATCTTGCTATGATCCTAATAGGTTTACCACTTTATCTTTATCACTGGAACTTAATTAAAAAAGAAACTAAAGATAAAGAGTAAAAGATATAATTTATAAAACAAAAATAGAGAAACCCTCTCCAAATGGAGAGGGTTTCTTCATTAATTACAAAAACTTTAACTTTAAACAGCAAAAACTTCTTTAAGCGCAGTTTCTTGAGCTAAGATAGAAACTAATTTTGATAGTCTAGTAGCTCTCTTTTTCATTTCTTCTTCTGAAACTGGTTCAATTTCATCTACTGCTGCCTTTATAAAATCTTCTTTATCATCGATCCCTAATTTTTCTGCAAAAGCAGAAAATTTTTCTTTAAGGGCTTCATCGCTTTCTCCTCTTTCATATCGCCCCCCACACCCCGTAATAGATCCTACTACTTCTCCATCAACTGTAATAGGAACCCATAAAGATGCAAAGCCAGCATGACAATCCATAAAAAGAGGTTCTTTTTGTTCTTTTACTAAGGATAATGCTTTCTTGAAAGCTGCTTGACATTCTTCTTTGCCCGCCTCTGTTGCTTGAATTAATTTACAAACTCGCCTTTGCCCGCTCATTTCTGTAATTAAGTTTCCTTCTTTATCGGTAGTAACAATTTGTCCACCTACAGCTTCAGCAAAATCGTTTTGTAGTCTTTGGAGATTTTTTAAAAACCACTTTGCTTCCTCAGAAAGATTTTTCTTAGGCATAATTTATTAAAAATTATTAGTTTATTAATGACTTTTTTATTTAATTTGTTTTTTGATAACCAAAACTTCTTTAGCAGTAAAGTTGTTGTAGCTTAAAAGTGTTTCGGTGTCCGGAATTGGAAATCTACAACTTATTGCTACTTTGTCGCCTTCTTCAATAGAATTAGCTTCAATTTTTTCTCCTTTACTTTTATCTAAATTTGAACTTTCTGAAATCTTATAAACAGTAGTTGTTCCTTCTTTTAGATAAAAATTACTAACAGCTTTATCTTGTCCAGGGTTTCTAAAAATTTCTTTCAAATTTAAATCTGCTTCCATTATGATCAATCCTTCTTCTTCTTTAATCTGATTTACAGTTCCAGTTAAGTATTCACTAATTCTTTCTTTTTCTTCTTCATGTTCTTCAGTTGAGGTAGTATTCTCATTGTTTAAATTATTTTGAATAAGAGGTTGGGCAGAATTTAGATCTACAAAATAGTAGCTTAAAGAAAAGCCAAAAACAAAGAATAAAAGTGCTATAAAAATTACTACCCAATAATTTTTTTCAAACATA
>CAYPLZ010000005.1:12768-22858 GCA_964411855.1 uncultured Candidatus Saccharibacteria bacterium | reverse complement strand
TGCACCTGTAGATATAGCATCTACATTTGCAGCTCTTACGTCTTTAAAGCGCATTATTGCACCATCACCAAATTTCTTTTTTATCTCATCAATTGTTTCTTCCAATTGATCGTTTTTTTTCTTTTTTTTCTTTTTCTTAGCCATTTGTTTTCTATTTTTATAAAATTAAGATGTTTTTTATTCTTCGTTTTCTTCTTCTAAGTTATCAATTTCGTCTTCATTTGTCACATAAACTTCTCTTGCTTTTGATCCTTTCTGAGGACCTACAATTCCTTTAGTTTCTAAAGTGTCAATTAAACGTGCTGCTCTTACGTATCCTATTCTTAATCTTCTTTGTAGCATAGAAGCTGAACCTTTCTGAGATTGAATAACTAATTTTTTAGCATCCTCATATAATGGATCATCTGTTGCATCAACTTCGCCTAGAGCAGTTTCAGATTCTTCTAATTCTTCTTCTAAGCTTTTACTTAAATCATCCTCCATATACTTATTAACATCCATATTGTCTCTAATGTAATTTACAATATTTCTTACTTCATCTTGGGTGATAAAAGCGGACTGAATTCTTCTTGTTTTTCCAAGTTCAGGAGATAAAAAGAGCATATCACCTGCACCCAGTAGTTTTTCTGCACCTGCCATGTCTAAAATGGTCCTAGAATCGACTTGGGAAGCTACCTGGAAGCTTACCCTTGCTGTAATGTTTGCCTTGATTAGACCGGTAATAACTTCCACAGAAGGCCTCTGAGTTGCTAGGACGAGGTGAATTCCAACTGCACGGGCCATTTGAGCTAATCTTACAATCGCTTTCTCAACTTCTTTTCCTTTATTAGCCATTAAGTCAGCTAACTCATCAATTACGATTACAATATAAGGTAGTTGATCATCTGATTTTTTATTATAGGATCTAATATCTCTTGCTTTGTTTTCAGATAATAAATCAAATCTTCTTTCCATCTCTGTTACAAGCCATTCCAAACTATTTACAGCCTTATCTGGATCATTAATAACCTCTGCTAAAAGATAAGGGATATTATTTAAAAGTGAAAATTCTACTCTTTTTGGATCAATTAAAATTAAACGCAAAGAATCCGGAGTATTTTGATAAAGTAGTGAAGTAATTAATGAATAAAGAAAAATAGTTTTACCAGATCCTGTACTACCAGCAACCAAAAGATGAGGCATTTTACCAAGATCAGCATAACTAACATCACCAGAAACATTTCTTCCTAAAGCAATTTTTAAATGAGAGTCTGAGTTTTGAAATTCTGATCTACTAAGCAAGCCTCTTAGTCCTACAATAGCTTTTTCATCATTTGGTATCTCAACCCCTACTAATGATTTTCCTGGAATAGGTGCTTCAATTCGAACAGGATGAGCAGCTAGAGCTAAAGCTAGGTCATCAGAAAGTGAAGTAATTTTTGAAAGTTTAATTCCTTCCGCAGGTTTAAAGGTATATTGAGTCACAGTAGGACCAATATTTACTCCTGCCATCTGAACTGGAATATTAAAGTCTTTTAAGGTATTTTTAATAATTTTTGATTTCTTTTTCGTATTCCCTACATCAGGTTGTCCTTGATCTTCGTGCAATAGGTCAAGTGGTGGAGTTTTTTTGTTTGAACTTGATTTACTAGTACTTGTACTATCTTTCTTCTCTTTGCTTTCCTCTTTTTCTTTCTTTTTCGCTTTAGCTTTTGATTTCGATTTTTGAGAATCATCACTTCCTAAAGTACTAATATTAAAATCGGGCTCTTTGTCTTCAAAGAATTTTTTAATAAAGGATTCCTTTTCTTCGTCTTCTTTTTCTTCAATTTCAATTATAACTCCTGCTTCTTTTAAAACCCGGCTCAATAATTTCCAAAAAATAACTGCCCCAGCTAAAATAGCTGCCCAGAAGATTATCTGTGTAACTAAAAAACCAAATATCTTTTGAAGAGGCCAAACTGATAAAAACCCAAGCCAGCCTCCTCTTTTAGCGCCTGGAGTAAAGCACTCTAGAGTTCCTGCTATCCCTATTGTTAGAAGAACTATTCCAAAAACAGAAGGCCAGATAACCTCCTTGTATTCCTTACTTAAAAATATTAAAGCTGCTAATAAAAATAAAAAGAAAGGGACTGCAATAGCAGCCTCTCCTAATGTAAAATTAAGGCTCTTGGCTAAAAAACGTCCTCCCATACCTGCAAGATCAAAAAAGCTTAGAGTAACTATAATAGTTAATAGAAAAAGACCTATACTCCAAATCCACTTTTTTGCTTCATCAGGTAAGAGAAAGCCAAGAGCTTTCTTAATTTTTTCCTTAGTTTCCTTATTTTTCTTGTTCTTCTTTTTCTTCTTTTTTGCCATTTCTAAATCCTGTACCAACTGGTATTAACTTACCTATTATAACATTTTCCTTAAGTCCCTTCAATTCGTCTTTTTTGCCTTGAACGGCAGCTTTAATTAAGACTCTTGAGGTTTGCTGGAATGATGCAGAGGATAGGAAGCTATCAGTGGTTAGGGCAACTCTAGAAATACCTAAGAGTAAAGTTTTGGCTTTTGCTTTCTTATCTTCGTCTTCTATTTTTTTGTTTTCTCTAAGAAGAGTTGATTTCTCAATAATTTCTCCAGGAGTAAATGGCGCATCGCCTGGTTCAATAATTTTTACCCTAGAGAACATCTGCCTAATAATTGTTTCCATGTGCTTATCGTGAATGAAAGCACCATGGGAAGCATAAATTCTTTGTAGTTCTTTTAAGATATATTTTTGAGCAGTTCTCTTGTTTGATAATTCAAATAATTTTTCAAGATCAAGTCTTCCTTCGTATAGCTGATCTCCTTTTTCTAGTTTTTGTCCTTCTTTTACTAAAATATTTCTATTTGCTGGAACATCATATTCAATTACATTATCCTCTTTCTTTTTCTTCTTTTTCTTCTCTTTTGGCTTAAATTCAATTACATTGTCTTCAGTAATCTTAATAACCTTACCATCTGTTTCTGCAACAGCTGCTTCACCTTTTGGGCTTCTTACTTCAAATATCTCTTCTGCTCTTGGAAGACCAAATGTAATGTCTCCTCCCCCACTAGCTACACCACCAGTATGGAAGGTTCTCATTGTAAGCTGTGTTCCTGGTTCACCAATTGCTTGAGCAGCAACAACTCCTACTGCTTCACCAACTTCAATCATTCTATTCTTTCCAAGATCCCATCCATAACATTCTTTACATACTCCATCTGTTGTATTACAAGTAAGAGGTGATCTTACTCTTACAGATTCAATATTGTCTGCTTTTGTAATTGCTTTTGCTTTTTGCCAATTAATAATATTTCCTTTTTTAACAATCTCATTACCATCATCATCCTTTAAGGTTTCAAGAGTTTTTCTTCCAACTAGCTTAAAGAGATAATCTTGTCCAATCTCTTCTGCATCTTCTTTTCTTACTACTAATCCTTCATTATCTCCACAATCTTCTTCTCTTACTATTAGGTCATGAGCAACATCTACTAGTCTTCTTGTAAGATATCCTGCAGTAGATGTTCTTAAGGCCTTGTCAGCTGTACCCTTTCTAGCACCATGAGTTGAAATAAAGTATTCTAGAACATCAAATCCTTCTTTAAATGAACTAGTTACAGGAAGTTCCATTGTTTCACCAGAAGGATTAATTACTAATCCTTTCATTCCTGCCATTTGTACACCTTGACTCCAAGAACCACGAGAACCTGATTCAATAATCTCATAAACTGATTCATTCTTTGGAAGTTCTTTTGGTACTAGATCCTCAATTTTTTCTTTAGCTTCGGTCCATACTTTAACAATCTTGTTCTTTCTTTCTTGATCAGTTAATAGTCCTTTTTCGTAATATTTTTCTGCTTGCTCTACTTCCTTCTCTGCTTCTTTTACAATTTCTTCTTTTTCTTCTGGTACTTTAAGGTCTGTCATTCCCCAAGTAAGACCAGAAAGGGTAGATTGTTCAAAACCAAGATTTTTAAGTTCATCTAATGTTTCAGTAGCTACTTCATTGCCATATTTTTCAATTATTTCACCGGCAATTCTTTCTAATGTTTTAGAGTCAGTTAAAATATTTTGGAAAGGATATTCATCGGGAAGAATATCGTTGAATTTTAATCTTCCTACTGAAGTTGTAATAAATTCTGATTTTTCACCATTTCCTTTTTTAATTCTAACCTCAACCTCTGCTCTTAAACTAACATGATCGTGTTCGTAAGCTAGTTTTGCTTCATCCGGAGAACCAAATTTTTGACCTTCTCCTTTTTCTCCTTCAATTATTTTAGTTAAGTAATAGCAGCCAATTGTAATATCTTTAGTAGGGTCTACAATTGGAAGACCAGTAGCTGGCTTTAATAAATTAATTGAAGAAAGCATTCTTTCTCTAGATTCTTTCTGAGCTTCTTTGGATAAAGGTAAGTGAATTGCCATCTGATCACCATCAAAGTCAGCATTAAAGGCAGAACAAACTAGAGGATGAACTCTAATTGCTTCTCCCTCCACCAGTACAGGTTGAAAGGCTTGAATACCAAGTCTATGTAGAGTCGGAGCACGATTTAAGAGAATAAGTTTGTCTTTTACGACTTCTTCTAATATACCCCAAACTTCATCTACTCCTTGTTCAATTAAATTACTAGCTCCTTTAACGTTATAAGCTAATTCTCTTTCTAATATTTCATGAATAACAAAAGGTTTAAATAATTCCAGAGCCATTTTCTTTGGTATACCAGCCTGATCTAAATTCAAGGTTGGACCTACTACAATTACTGAACGCCCAGAATAATCCACTCTTTTACCAAGTAAGTTCTTTCGGAATCTTCCACTTTTACCTTTAAGCATATCGGCCAAACTCTTTAATAATCTTCTTCCTCCACTACTTGCACGAGTTGTTGTTCCTTTACGCATTCCATTGTCAATCAAAGCATCAACTGATTCTTGTAGCATTCTTTTTTCATTTCTAACAATAATTTCAGGAGCACCAATTTCCAAGAGATGTTTTAATCTATTATTTCTGTTAATAACTCTCCTATAAAGATCATTTAAATCAGAGGAGGCATATCTTCCTCCATCTAATTTAACTAATGGTCTAAGATCAGGAGGTAGAACAGGAAGAATATTTAAGAACATCCATTCTGGCTTTAGATTAGCACTTTGAAAAGCTTCAAAAAGCTTTAATCTTTTAATAAGTTTTACTCTTCTTGTTTTAGCGGTTTCGTTTTCCAGTCTTTCTTTTAATCTTTCAATTTCGTCATCAACATTAATTTCTTCAAAAACTTTTTGAAGAGCTTCAGCGCCAGTTCTAGCCCTAAAAACATTTCCGTACTTTAGAGACATCTTTTGATATTCACTCTCTGATAATATTGAAAGATATTCAATTGATTTTAAATTATCTAAAGCACGATCTCTTGCATCACGGAGCTTATTTAGTTTGTCTTGGATTTTCTTTTTGTTTTTATCTTCATCATTGTCATCATCTTCATCGTCATCTTCTCCTTCTAGTTTTTTCTTTAAAGATTTGGTTTTAGCTTCAAATTCTTTTTGAATTTTTCCTACAGTTTCTTCTTTATTATCTTCATTAACTTCAGTAACAATGTATCCTGCAAAGTAAATAACTTTTTCCAAATCTTTTTTGGAAATATTAAGCATTCTTCCCATTACTGATGGGACTCCTCTTAAGAACCAGATGTGAGAGCATGGTGCCGCTAGATCAATATGCCCCATTCTTTCTCTTCTAACAGAAGACTTTGTAATTTCTACTCCACATCTATCACAAACAGTTCCTTTGTATCTTACACCTTGATACTTACCACAATAACATTGGTAGTCTTTTTCAGGACCAAAAATCTTTTCACAAAAAAGACCATTCTTTTCTGGTTTTTGAGTTCTATAATTAATTGTTTCTGGCTCTGTAACCTCTCCGTGACTCCAGTCTTCTATTTGTTCAGGAGAGGCAAGATGTATTCTTATTGCTTCTATATTTTCAACTTTCATAGTGTTTTAAAATAATTTTTTTAATTACTTTTTTAAGCTTCTTCTTCCTCCTCTTCTATTTCTTCATCGCTTGTTTCAATATTAATATTTAATCCAAGTGCTTTCATTTCATTAGTTAATAGATGGAAGGAAGCTGGAATATTTGGTTTATCTATTTCCTCTCCTTGTAAAATAGACTTGTAAGCATTTGCTCTTCCTCTAATATCATCTGATTTAATAGTAAGCATTTCCTGTAAGGTATAAGCTGAACCATATCCTTCAAGAGCCCAAACCTCCATTTCTCCAAATCTCTGACCACCAAATTGTGATTTACCTCCTAGAGGTTGTTGTGTAATTAAAGAATAATTACCAATTGCTCTAGTGTGAATCTTATCTTCAACCATGTGAATTAGTTTCATAATATACATTGGACCTACTGTAATCTTTCTTGGGAATTTCTCTCCTGTCTTTCCATCATAAAGAGTAACCTTTCCATTTTCTGGAAGGCCAGCCTTCTTTAATTCTTCTTTAATGTCTTCTTCAGTAGCTCCTGCTAAACCAGGAGAAATAGCATGATATCCTTGTTCTTTAGCTGCCCATCCAAGGTGTGTTTCTAGAATCTGTCCAATATTCATTCTAGAAACAACTCCAAGAGGGTTTAAAATTACATCAACTGGAGTACCATCTTCTAAAAATGGCATCTCTTCTTCTGGTAATACTTTTGAGATAACACCCTTGTTTCCGTGTCTTCCAGCTAGCTTATCACCAGCTTGAATCTTACGCATTACAGCAACTTCTACCTGTACCTTTTTAATTACTCCAGGATCTAATTTATGTCCTTTTTCTCTTGAAAATACTTTAATTCCAACAACTCTTCCTCTCTTACCATGTTCTAGTCTTAAGGAAGTATCTTTTACGTTTTTAGCTTTTTTACCAAATATAGCTTTAAGTAATCTTTCCTCTGCTGTAAGATCAGTTTCTCCTTTTGGAGAAATTTTACCAACTAAAATATCATTTGGTTCAATTTCAGCACCAATTCTAATTATTCCGTCTTCATTTAAATCTTTTAATTTTTCTTGAGAAACATTAGGAATATCTGAAGTAGTAACTTCTGGTCCCCTCTTGGTTTCTCTTACATCGCATGTAAATTCTTCAATATGAATAGAAGTAAAAGCGTCTTCCTTTACTAATTTTTCTGAAATTACAATAGCATCCTCAAAGTTTCCTCCTCTCCATGGAATAAAGGCTACCATTGCATTTTTACCAAGAGCCATATGTCCTTTCTTTACAGCACCACCATCTGTTAATACATCTCCTTTCTTAACTTTTTCTCCTTTTTCTACTCTTGGTTTTTGATGAAAGCAAGTATATTGATTTCCTCCTACAAAAGTTCGTAGGTTATAGGTCTTACTTTCTTTATTTTTTGCTTTTGGTTTAATTTTAATATGATTTCCGTCTACTTCTTCAATTGTTCCATCAAATTTAGCTACAATTTCTTGTCCAGAGTCTCTAACAATATTATCTTCAACTCCTGTCATTACAAGAGGAGGGTCTGGATTAACAAGCGGGACGGCCTGTCTCTGCATATTAGATCCCATTAAAGCACGGTTAGCATCATCATTTTGTAGAAATGGTATACAAGAAGTAGCAATTGAAATTGCTTGCTCTGGAGATACATCAAGATAATTAATCTCTTTTGGGTCTACAATTGCTGGTTCACTATGCTCTCTTGCTTCTACTCTATCTGCTGTAATCTTTCCTTTCTTATTAATAGGTACAGTTCCTGCAGCAATATTTACTTTTTCTTCTTGATGGGCGTTTAAGTATTCAACTTCTGCTGGAGGATTGGATCCTTTCTTTATTTGAACTTTCTTGTTTTTAACTTTAAAGTATGGAGTTTCTAAAAATCCTAATTTATTAACTTTAGAAAAAGATGCTAAGTGTCCAACTAAACCAACATTTGGTCCCTCAGGAGTCTGAATAGGACAAATTCTTCCATAGTGAGAAGGTTGTACATCTCTAACATCAAAACCTGCTCTTTCTTTTGTTAAGCCTCCTGGTCCTCCTGCTGTTAATCTTCTTTTTTGTTCTAGTTCTGCCAGAGGATTTTCATTATCCATAAACTGACAAAGTGGAGAAGATGCAAAAAATCTTTGCACTACTCCCATAAATGGTCTGGCATTAATAATTTTTGAAGGGGTAAAGTTTTCTGGGTCAATTGTAGATAGTCTATCTTTAATATTTCGCTCTAGTCGCATCAATCCTACTCTTAATCTATCCTTAATTAACTCATTTAAGGTTCTTACTCTTCTATTTCCTAGATGATCAATTTCATCTTCTTCTGCATCAGGATCATTATTCATTCTAATAATCTCTCTAACTACAGCTTTGACATCTTCTGGTTTTAAAGTTCTATCTTCAGTAGTAACTTTATCTACATCCTTGCCTTGGCTTTTTTCTAATTCTGGTAGTCTTTGCCACATTCGCCATCTACCTACTGTAGACAAGTCATATCTTTTAAAGTTATAGAACATATTTTCAAATAGTTCTTTGGCAGTATCTTCAGTTGCTCTGTCTCCTGGTCTTAAAGTTTGATAGATCTTAACAAAAGCCTCTACCTGATTGTTGGTAGAGTCTTTTTCTAGAGTCTTTTCAATCATCTTAGTCTCTCCCTTGTCTACATCCTTAAAGAGTTTTTTAATTTCTTCATCTTTTTCATATCCAAAAGCACGAAGAAGTGTAGTAACTGGAACTTTTCTTTTTCTATCAATTTTTACTCCAATAAAGCCTGTACTATCTGTTTTAAATTCAAGCCAAGATCCTCTATTTGGAATAATTTTAGCTCCAAAACAAACTTCCCCTCTACTGGTCTGTGAATTAAAAAATGCTCCGGGAGACCGGATCAATTGTGAGATAATAACTCTTTCTACTCCATTTACTACAAAACTAGCTTTTGGAGTCATTAGAGGAAAGTCTGCAAAGAATACTTCTTCTTTTTTACTTTCGCCTGATTTTAAGTCAACTAGTTCTACTTTTACGCGAAGTGGTGCTTGATAAGTGTCGTTGTTGGCCCGAGCTTCATCTGGTGTATCATATTTTGGTTTTCCGAGTTTGTAATCAATATACCTTAGTTCATATTTTTTCCCAGTGTAGTCCTTCATAGGAAAGGTTTCTTCGAATAACTCATTCATGTCCTTTTCCCAGAGAAGTTCCCAGTTTTCGTGTTGAACTTGGAGAAGGTCAGGGAGTTCAAGTGAAATTTCTGATTTGCCAAAGTTTTTGGTTTTTAGTTTCTCCATAGGATTTTATATTTTTTTAAATTAATGTTTGTAAGAAGCCTCTAAAATATTCAAAAAGATAGCAGGTGCTCATCTAAAAAAAGCACCCTAAGTCGGTTAGGTTAAAATTCAATATTTATATTAGTTGAAAAAATAGAGATGTCAAGCTCTCTAATAAGTTAATTTTTCAAAGGTGGTTTTAATTATAATTTATAAGGTAAATACTGTCAAGGGCTAGGTTTTACCCTAGCCCCTTCTTATTTACTCTTCTGTAGTAGTTGCTGTAGAAGTTGAGTTATCCTCTTCTGATTGAACTGGAGTTTGAAGGTTATTTATCTTTTGTTGAATGTCGCTATTGTTTGGGTTTAATTCTGAAACTCTTTCAAATAATTGCAAGGCGTTATCGGTCTTTCCTTGTTTTTCATAAACCAGACCTAAGGAATAAAGTGAGTTAGAGTGGTTTGGATTAATATTAACACAGATTAAGAACTGTTCGGCTGCTTTTTCTAGATCTCCTTCGTTGTAATACAATCTTCCTAGTTGGAAATGAGGTTCTAAAAGACTAGGAATTCTTTCAGTAAGTCCTTTTAGTCTTTCAATTGCTTTGTCGGTTTCATCATTTTGTTCTTCAAGATCAGCTAATCTTAACTGTGCTTCAACATAGTTACTTCGTACTCCTACTGCTTGTTCAAAATAAGTTCTTGCCTCATTAGTTTTTTCTTGTCTTAGTTTTAATCTTCCAATTTCAGTCAAAATAGCTGGATTGTTTGGTTCAAGTTCTAGAGCCTTTTCAAAGCTTTTAATTGACCAATCCAAAGCTCCTTGAGCCATTCCTTCTATTTCTCTATAAATTATACCCATT
>CAYPLZ010000005.1:0-12758 GCA_964411855.1 uncultured Candidatus Saccharibacteria bacterium | reverse complement strand
AATGGCATATGCTGCAGAAATTATACCCATGTTCTTTTTAACTGAAGTCCTATTTGGAGCAAGCTGTTCCGCAATTTTTGCAGCATTAATAGATCTTCTAACAACATTTCTTATCTCTTGCTGGTTTGGATTTTCTTGATTTGATTTTTGTACAGCCTGTCCAAGATATGCTTGAGATAAAGCTACATAATAAGTTGCTCTTCTATCTCCTAGGGTTGCTGCTTTTTCTAGTTCACTAACATTTTGCCCAGGATTTTGAAGATAATTCCTATAATGAATATCAGCTAAATAATACTTTCCTAGTGTAAATGAGCAGAATACTAAGCCTGCAATAATCAGCCAGAAGAATACATTAAGAATAAGACCAACTTCTGGGAAATTGTCAAAATTAAATTCCTTTTCTCTTAAATTTCCTCTCCAACTTACTACCGTCAAAGCTAAAAACATCCAGAAAGAAAATGCTAGAACTGAATTTTGGTAAAACAAAGCCTGAACTACAAGTAAAGTAATAGTGATAAAGAGGAAAGGAATAGTCTTGTAATTAATTAACTTTCCTTTTTCTTTAATTCTTTTTCGAATAACAGCTGAGGATATATAGATAAACATAAAGAGTAGCCCAAGATAAGCCAACCCGCCTACAACACCGGTAGTTGCCACCAATTCTGAAAGGTGATTTCCTGCCCTATTAAAGTTAGCTTGCCAGAAATTAGTTTTTAAAATACTCTCTGGTTTATACTTTGCAAAAACATAAGAAAAGTTTCCAAGTCCTGCTCCTAAAGCAGGATTGCTTTTAACAGACTCTAATGCAAAATTCCAACTTGCACCATGATTAATTCTAATTTCTGGTTGAACCCTTACAATAGAAGTCCCTCTTAATAGTCCACTAAGTGGATTAAAGAATAAGAAGATTAAAGAGATTACTAAAAAGAATACCGCTACAGATAATCTATTTACATCTTCTTTAAATATTCTTTTCCAAAAAGCAAAAATTAGGAATAGAGACAAACCTATTACAAGAACTAACCAGGTAGAAACAAAATCAAAAATTAATAGTAATCCTAAATTAGAGAATAAAGCCAAATAAGCTAATATCTTGCTGTAAAGACTAGAAAAGAAATTATCTTTAAAGGCCAAACCAATAACAATAAATACAGAAATAACCCCTAAAAACATACTTAATGCTTCAATTGAACCAGAAACAGGATTAAATCCTTTAAGCGTCATTAAGGCAGGAAGCTTTACTCCTAAATCAGCTACTTTTTGCCAAATTCCAAAAACAGAAAGATAACTAAATACTGTAGCTAAAAATGTAGAAGTTAAAAAGGTATTAAGTATAGCTTTATGTCCCAGTAGCTCGGTTTTTTCTTCCTTTGTTCCTACTTTTACATTATTAGTAAAAAGAAAATAGAAAGAACCAAGTGTAAATATACCTAAAAGACTTGGCCAAAATCTTCCATAATTGCCTAAAACACTAATTATTTGATCTTGGCTAAACCAAGCACTTAACCCTAATACTCCTAAAAATAGGAGAATAAAAATATCAAGGCTAGTAGTCCTAATCTTTAATTCTTTTTCCTTAAATACCATCTTCCCTATCCAAGCTATAATCCCAATAGCTGTTAGGGCAAATAAAAGGTAAATCTTATTAAATTCTAATACTTCAAAAGTAAAAGGTAGCCAAAATAATGGCACCAAAAAGACCAGACCTAAAATCGAAAAATTAATAACTTTTTTCCACATAATATTATTTTTTAAAATTAATCTTCAACTTTGATTTTTTAGTAACTTTTCTAAACTTATGTATATTCTATTTTACTTTATAAAAAGCACAAAATCAAGAAAAAATTAATCTTGATATAAAGAAGATTTTCTAATAATAATTTTATAAATATTTTCTATAAAATCTCCTCCTGCATACCCAATAATTACTGCTATTGCTGGTGAAAAAGCATTAATTTGAAAAAAGGTAATTCCTGCTTGCCTTACAGCCGCAGTTACAATCAAGCCAACTACCCCAGATAAAAACATAATATTTAAAAAGTAGAGCATTTTAAACTCTACACTACTATAAGAGAAGTAATGTTTAATGTAACCAACTATTCCTCTAATAACTCCTCCGAAAAAGCCTGCTACTAAAATTTGAAAATAAAGCATGGCTTAATTTTTAATATTTAGTAAATAATAAATAATTAGTATTTAAAAATCTCTTTGCGTTTCAGCAACTTTTTCTTTTAAAAAATTTTCAATCTCTTTTTGTTCTACTTTTTTATCTTTTTTAAATAAAATTGGTTCTTCTTTTATGTCTTTAAAATAGACTAAACTTTTTAAAACTAATTGAGTATTTATGTTGGGGTATTTTTCAGTTGTCTGTTTAATTAATTTTTTAAGTTTAATTTCTTTTAAAATATAATATAGGTCAACATAATCTTTAATTGAAGCTCGTCCTGTAATTGCATTAAGCTTCATAGCGCCAATATCATTAATTGAAGCAATCCTTAGATTTTTTTCGTCATGAGGTTTTTTTAACAGTTTATAAGGATGAAAGAAAAAAGAAACATTTATTTCTTTATTAATCTGAATACTTAGAGTGTCTTTTTCTTCTTGAGTTTTAATAACTTTATGTTTATTTTTATTTTTAAAATAATTAAAAATTTTTTCCGTTGAAAACTTATCGGAAGAGAAAAAATCAAAATCAATACTATCTCTGTGTCCTATTAAAAGAGCTAGACCAGTTCCTTCTGCTAAATAAAAATTACTCCTTATTTGTTTAAAGAGAGGTAAAATTTCTCTTCTTTTTTTATTTAGAATCTTGTAATACATAATCTGATCTCTTTTTAATATTAGGATTAACTTTAGCTATAAATGCCCAAAAATTCAAAGATTTTTTACTCCACTCCCCCGGAAGTGGATGTTTAATATAATATTTAATTTCATCTTTTGAATAAGTTTCAAAAAGCCAGTCTACTGCTTTTTTATTGCCATAATTTAAAATATTAGTAATAATTCTGTCTTTATTTTCCTCAAGATCAAGTTCTGAAATATTATAAGACCAAAGAAAAGACTCTACAAAATCCAGTATTTTTATTTTATTTTCTTTTTCTTTCATATTTATCTTAATTATCCCATAGTTATAATCCTTAATCAAACTATTTTTTTATTAAGTAGTTTACTTTTTTAATACCTTTTTCTTTTATTTTTTATCATTTTTGTCTAGATTATAATAAAATTCTGCCTCTTAATTCTTTTTTGTAATCATAATTCTCTAAAAATTCTCAATTTGAAAAAACTTTAATTAAATCAAGGGCTACATCACCTTCATACCCCCCAGCTGCAACATTTTGAAACCTTAATTTAGAATAACCTGAAAACTCTGTATTTGCTTGTTGTATATGTCTCCAAGAATCAGTATTGTCAGTAGTACTCCATATTGTATTCCAAGAAGAACCATCCCAACCTTGAAGATAAAGCGTTCCCATATCAGTGCCATATTGATGAACATAAAAATCAACATAACCATCTTTGGTTGAACCTAAATCATATTCTATTGTTGTTTTATCACCACTAGAGTTAGCTCCATCTCCACTTGAAGTTTCTACATAAATATAATAAGAGCCATCATAAGCTGAACTCGGGCCTGTACCAGATGAGCCAGTGCTTCCACTATTTCTTGTCCAAGCGTCATCAGATGTATCATCATACCAATCCCCAAATCCACTTTCAAAACTTTCGGAATCTTCTTCTTTACTTCCAGAAAAAAATCCAATCTCAATATTTCTTAAAACAGTATCACCTTTAATATCAACTGACTCTACATTATATTCTACCCCAATAAGATCAAGTTCTGGCCCATACAATCCTTCCGTAGTTGCTTCAAATCTAGCTTGATAGTAAAAGTTTGGGCCGCTCCACCCTAAATCAGCTAGATGAATGTTTCCTCTTCCAGTAGTGTTTGCCTCTGTCCATTGATTTAGGTTTCCATCTTTATCATACCAAGGTCCAGAAGTTGAAGAAGTAGCAAACCGGAACTTTAGAGCTCCCTCGCCCGGTAGCAAGGAAGCGTCATAGTAAAAAGATTGAATATTGTTTACACTTAAGCCTTCCAACAAATTAACAGAAGTAGAAGTCCCGGCTGCAAAGTACACCTTAACCACAAAAGCTGTATCCCCTGAATTAAATTGAGTCCAAGAACTGGTTGCTCCACTACTATCTATTGTTCTGACCTGCCACTTATAGGTTCCTCCTTCTGGTAGGCTATTTAAAATAGAAATTGTAGAAGTAGTGGATTTCCAAGTAGAAGAAGTAGCTTCTGGAATTCCATCTAAGCTAGAGGCCGAATAATCTAATTGTAGCTTCACATCATAGCCAGAGTTTGGTTCAATTTGAGCTTCAAAGCAAATAGAAGTAGTTGCTAAAACTTCACCAGTAGTAATTGCTGTACTGCAATCTTTTTTGTATTGAGATAAATTAGTAGGAGAGTTTGGTGGAGGAAGAGTAGTAAAACTCCATACACTAGAAGAAGTAGTAGCCTCTCCATCATCACTAACAGCGTACCAATTATAGGTAGTAGAAGCAGAGAGATTATTCCAACTAGTAGTAGCAGTAGAAGTAGCCGGAGGAGAAGTTGTAGCTATTGATGTTGTTCCAATTAAAGAATCATCAGAACTATCATAAAAAGAGACTATCATAGGATCTCCGTCATCATCATAGACATCTACTGATAAAGTAGGAGACAAAGGTTGGTCTGTAGCTCAATCAGCTGGTAATGGATTAGTAGTAGAGTGTGGCGGAGGATTAGAATAATTAAGCTCTATCTTATCTAATTCGGGAGGAGTTGATCCATTAGTATCTGATTCAAGCCGAACTTGGTAGTAAAAAATGCTTCCTCCCCAGTTTAAACCAGAAAGGCTTGTCGTTGCTCCTCCAGTAGTTGCTACTTCATCCCATCCATCCTTTGTTCCGTTAGAATTTACCCACGGGCCAGAAGTTGAGGTTGTAGAATAACGAAATTTTAAAGCAGTACCACTCGGAACAGAAGAAGCATTGCAATAAAAGCTATCTATTGATGGAACATCCATCCCTTCAAGCAAATTAATAGAAGTAGAAGTCCCAGCTGCAAAGTATTCCGCCTCTACTTTACCTGCTACACCAAAACACCCTCCAAACACCATTGCAGTAGTTATCAAAAAGAAAACAAATTTTTTCCTATAATTTAACATTTTAATTGTAAAACAGAATAGTTATCTTTAAATTTAAAATATTTTTTAAACTTTCCTAAATGATTTTCACAAATATCCTTCCTTAAATTATAACTATCTCCATATTTAAAGTGATCAAAATAAGAATTAATAGTTGTTAAAACTCGCTCGGGATCAATTTCTTTCTTTTGATTAAGTTCATATAGCTTTTTCTTTAATGCATTTACTACTCTTTTTCTAATTAAAGTATAACGTGGCTTTATAAAATAGCCTAAAAAGTCTATTCCATCTTTTGTATTTTTTAATTTAGTCTTTGTTGAGTTAAGCTTTAAACCAAGAACATTCTTTAAAAATTCATTTATTTTTTCAATTAAATTTTGCAGTTTTACTTTACTTTTATTTATTATAACAAAATCATCTACATAACGAAGATAATAAGTTTGCTTTAATACTCTTTTAATAAAATGATCCAGTTGGTTTAAATATAAGTTACCAAAGAATTGAGAGGAATAATTTCCAATTGGTAGTCCTTTATTAGGACTAGCAGAAAACAATGATTTTCGAGCCGGAATTAAATCAAATTTTTCCTTTTTGCTTTTTTTAATATAATTCTCTGTTGGATCATGATTAATATTTCTTTTACTAAGCCATAAAATATCTTTTTTCCATTGATAAGGTTTTTCTTGTTTTAAAATTAATTTCTTTAAAATAGTTTTTAAAATATTATGATCAATATTCATAAAAAATCCTGAAATGTCTAATTGTAAATAATAGGCTTTTTTATTGTAATTATTGGTAGCTTTTCTAATAAAATCTTGTAATCTCTCTATTGCTTTGTGGGTTCCTTTATTTTTTCTACAGGCATAAGAATCATAAATAAAAGATCTTTCTCCGACCTCTTCCAATTCATTAACCAATACGTGGTGTATTACTCTATCTTTAAAGGTAGCAGCAAATATTTCTCTGGGGGAAGGCTCGGTTACTACAAAACAGATAGAGCGGCCGGGTTTATAGGTCTTATTCTGCAATTCTTCTTGTAATTGAAATAAATTTCTTTCTAAATCCCATTCAAAATTTAAAGCATTAACGGTATTTCTTTTATTCTCTCTGCAATCAAGATAAGCCTTGTAAATTTTATTATAAGTAAAAACCTTACTCATTATTACTCCAATTAACCCATCCCCCTATTAATTGACCTACTTCTTTTAAATATTCAGTTTGTAAGTGTGAATATTGTCCTTTAGATAATTGCTTTAATTCCTGAGCCATTCTTAATCTAATTTTTAACTTATCAAACGTGATACTTAAATCTTTAATTTTATTATGCTTTTCTCTTTTATTTAAAGCATTAGCTTCAATTATTAAATCTATACATTTCCAAGTTAATTTCAAAATTTCTTTCCCCAAACTGTATTTATATTGTTTTTCAAAATTCTCTACTCCACCATAAAGAAACTTTAAAATTTGATGAAATTTACGATATAACTTTGGTTTTTTAGTTTTTTTCATAATTCTCCGCTTGCCTTCTACTTGGACAACCAAATAGAAGGGATGGGTTAAAAATTTGTTGCTCGCGGACGCACCGTACGTAGTAGGTGTTATCCTTATTGTTGTTGTTCACATTACCATTGTTGAAATTCACGTTCCACGCGTTATCGGTGTTGTTACTGTTCTCGGTAGAAGACCAATAGTTGTTCGACTGGGCACAAACAGAGAAGGGGAAGGAAAAGTAAGTAGTCAATCAGCATTACCTTCACACTTTTTTTCTCCAAGAATCTGATTCTTAAAAGATTCTCTGACAATTAATACCAGCTAAAAGCTGGTGGTGAAGGTGCGCAGTAAATTTTTAACCGCTCTCTTTTAGAAGTTAAGTTGATTCCACAACTCAACACCCTAAAAATCTGGCGGAGGAATATAATTTTTAAAAACTTCTACATTTTATCTCTTCATAACTATAATGAAATTTCATCTAATTCTTTTTTTAATTTGAAAGAGAGGGAAACTTTTGTTTTAGGCAAAGGCCAAAAACCAAAAATCTTTACTGCCCGCGGACGCACCGTACGGCGTAGGTGTTATCCTTATTGTTGCTGGACACAACACCATTGTTGAAATACACGTACCACGCGCTATCGGTGAAGCCACTGTACTCGGTAGAAGACCAATAGTAGCTCGACTGGGCATTAGGGTCCCAGGAAGGAGTACAAGTATCTTCACTCCCATCAGTTCCAGTCCAGCCACAAGCTGATTCTCCAAGTTGATAAAGGACACAGGAATCAGGTAGGTTATCATCATTAGTACAAGAAGGAAGTTCCCAGTCAGAATAGCCAGCGTAGGTTAGAGTGTCACAGTAGTGGCAGGCCTCAAAGTCAGATCCTTGGCCAATACAGGAATCAGCGGTATCAGTACTGGAAGTGTACCACTGCTTACTATCTGCAGAACCGTCTACATTGGCCGTTATAGTCCACATTCTAATGTAATTGTCACAATAGACAATATCTCCAGCTAGCGTAGTTGTTGTATTTTTATCCCTTCCATCATTACAGAAACCGGGTTTTGATAGTTTCATTGTTCCAGAATCACTATCAACCCAAGTTTGCTCTAAACTAGATAATTTTGACTCATTATTAAAAGGATCGGTAACAGTATCGGGGTCATTATAAGCAAAGGTTACTTCGTCTCCAAATTCAAAACGTAGTTTATGCTCTCCTTCCTTTTTAATGTAATGGTTCACCTCTGCCTCTTTATCACAATTCCAGTTTGGATAGTAAATTACATCATTTTCTAGTATTTGAGGGTCCATTTCTGTATCTCCACATAAGAGGGAGGTAAAGTCCATATCATCAATTGTTGCCTGATCGGCCGGAATTATCTTTAAATCTTCTTCTCCCTCTGTTTCAAAGCTAACGCTCCAAGTGTCCCCTGTTTGAGGATGAGAGTAAACATCAATAACAGTTAATTTTAAAGAAGGGTCAATCATTACGGGATACTTTCTTTCTTTTTCTTGGAGCCAACTAGTATCAGGGATTACCTTAATTTTATTCTTCTCAACCTTGATTTGTACTCTCTCACTTCGTACACCATCATCATCTACCATAAAAGGTTTTGGGATATAGAAAAGGTCTTCTCCTTTATTATTATAAAAGTGCCATATTCCATCTTCTTTTTTAGGATTTAGCTTTTCAAGGGATATGGGGAATTGAAAAACTACATTAGTATCAACTCTTTTGTTTAATATAATTTCTTCTTTTATTCCTTGAGGTTCTCCTTTTTTAGAATTCAAAAGAGAATAGATAAAATCTACTGGCCCTTGGGTTACTTTTAATTTTTCTCCTTCTCTAATCCACTCTGCCCTTTCAGTTGGTATCTCTATTCCAATTGAACTGTTTTTAGTTTTAAAAATAATTTTCTTTTGGTTTTCTTTTAAACCAAATTGGGCTTCAAAATTCCCCGTATTCTCGGTTTGATACAAAGCCTCCTTTCCTTTTACAATTTGAGGGTTTTCTCCGGGAAAAAGACTAAATATTCCCCAAATTAATAAAACTATTGCTCCAGCGATTAAAAGTGGTTTAAATTTTTTCATAAAATAAAAAAACAGGCATATTATACCTGCAGATATTAATTTTATTTTCACTTGCTATATTAAACCCAACTGCTTCTCTACGAAGTAGGTTTAGTAAGACGTAACTAATAATTAAGGTTTTGTTTTTCATTTTATTGAAAACAATAATAACAAATACTCCCCTCTATATCTTACAAAACCGTATTATAAAAGAAATCTGTATTTGTCTTTTTTTGTTATTTTTTGTTCTTAAAATTTAATTATTTGTTGTAACATTATACCATAATTTACCACAATTAAAAGATTTTTCGTCTAGTTTGTTTCTGTTTTAATTTATTTAAAACATTAATCACTATTACCCACGTATACACCTTGGTACTTTTTTCTTTTTCTAAAGTAGACCAAAGAGGTTCCTATGAAAATTAATATACAGTGATTTTAGTTATCCTGACAGTATCACAGTTGCTGTTATTCCACCCACCGAGTAATAATTACGGACTGTATTCCCAGTTTTCCTAAGTAAAATAGTGAAGCCCAAGTAACCTACAAAGAACTGAATCGGTCTCTGGTTTTCACTTATTTTAATCTTGATCTAAATTCCTTCCTTAAGATTTTTCGAGCTATTCCTTTATGCTTATCTTATCTCTTTCTAGATAAACTAAATCCCCATACTTTTTGAACCCCTTTTTCTTTTAATTTTTTAGCTTTCTTTTTTATTTTTTCTCCCCTATTAAAGATATCACTTACAATAATTACATTTTCAAAGTTTTTCATTTTTTCTTTTTTTATAACTTTACTATTGGTATAGTTACCTACTTCTTTTGCAATAATATTAAACCTCTCTTTGTTTAAGAGAGGTATTATTACGGTATCTTGATTAGTTAATTTTAGAAAAGAAGAAAATCTTTCCTTATCCCTTACTATTATTTTAAAAGCTTTTTCTATTAATTCATTTAAAATATCAGTTAGTTCTTTGTATTTAACTAATCTTAATCCTTTTCCAATAACACCTTCATAATCCCAAATAGTAACAAGTCCATCTAAACTATTATTCTTACATTTTTTATGAGTTTCTCCTTTAAAACTTTCCCTACCACATATTGGACAAATAAGTGTACTTTCTGATATGAAAATTTCACAATCTTTACAAATATAGTTTCCTTCTTTATTGCAGCCCACACACTTTGGAGGAAATAGAGTATCTAATAAGTAATCCTTTATTTTGTTACTATTTTTTATTGCTTTCTTTTTAAAATTATTCATTATTTTTAGGACGGCCGGGTCGTCCTTTTGCTTTATTCAAATTTTTTCTTATCAAAATTCGTTTTAGCTGCTTTGTAATCTATCCAATTTTCAACTATCTCTTTGCATTTTTTTTCCACCAAAAAAATTTAAAAAGAATTCTCTATTAATACTATTTAAAAATTTATTACTCTTTCCAATATAACTGGCGTAGCTTGTCCAAAAATAATTTTCTAATTTTTTAATTGATTCTTCTTTACTTTTTACTTTATTCTTTTTCCATTTCGGTTCCCATAAACTAATTGGATTAGTATGAACATAAGTAAAAGCAATATGGAGTTGTTCATCTGTTTTTATGGGAACTACTTTGTATCTCTTAAAAAGTGTGTCACTCCTTTCATATTGTTTATTAAAATAAAAGCTATAACCTCCTAATTTATGCATATATTTTGAAATACCTCCCTCAACTATTTCCTGAACTAAAAGATGAATATGAGTTGGCATTAAGGTAAATGCAAGCAACTTAACTAACGGCTTCCCCTTTTTCACGAGCTTCTTTAATTCTTTCTGCCAAAGGACGACCCGGCCGTCCTTTGCTTTCTTTTTTTAAGATGTTCCACAAATCAATTTTTTCTTGGTTGTTGCAAAATTCCAGTTCTAAGCTGCAACGACTATAGTCCTGTTTACTTTTAAAAAGCTTTTGATCCCCTACTCCCCTTTTAATTAGGTGGTAAATATTTCCTTTTTTAAATTGATTTTTTCTTTTTGGTATTTTATACTTTAGGACGACCCAGGCGTCCTTTAGCTGCTTTTCCTTTTTTGTTTGAAAGAGTCTGAAACTTTTGTTTTAGGCAAAGGCCAAAATCCAAAAATCTTTTTACTGCCTGCGAGCACAGCGTACGTAGCCGCTGCCATCCTTGGTGCCGTTGAACACATAGCCATCGTCGAAGTAGAGGAAGTAGGCGGCGTCGGAGGGGTCAGCGTAGGACTCGGAAGAAGACCAATAGATATCTGCATAACCATTGCTATCCCAAGTTGGAATACAGGAATCACCATTACTTTTTCCTTGATCATCAAGACAATCATGATACAAACCATTTCCACTTTCATCATTTAATTCAGATCTAGCTGGTAGATACCAATCACTATAGCCAGCGTAGGTTAAATTATTACATTGCTCTGCTGCATTTGATCCTCCATCGTTACAGTTGTTAATTATGCAGGTTGTGTTTGATTCTCCATCGGTATAGGAATTACAGCTTGTTGTTGCACCATAACAATCATTACTCCAAACATATTGAGTTGCACTATTACTATCAGCCGGTAAATCAAAGGTGGGAGTCCATGTTCTTAGGTCACTATCACAATAAACAATATCTCCATCTATTGTAGTGGTAGTGTTTTTATCACTTTCAGTAGAGCAGTAAGGAGGTTCATAATCCTCAAAAGCAACATTATTTAAATTGAGGTTGGTTAGATCAAAGGCCTGAGGATTTGTCTTTATTTTAATATAGTCAGTGTTGAGAGGAGTAGGAGTGGAAGCACCACCAGAATCCCTGAGACAGCGAATGGAATGACCAAAAGCTCGGGCGGCGCTGCCTAAACCGAGAGCGTCGCTAGCAAAGTTTAAGCTTCTGCAATTTGTGCTGTCTACTGACGAAGACCAATAGTAGCCGTCGCTACCTGAATCGCCGATGCCGCCATTAGAGCTCCTATAACCAGCAGAAGGAAGTTTTAAGACAGAGTTAAAAGCATCACTTCTATCTGACCAATTTGAAGAAACTGAGCTCCATTCACTTTCACTTGGCACTCGCCAGCCTTCAGGGCAGGTTTCTCCATTGTTTGAACCTGATCCATCTTCATTCCACATACTATCGTTTTGGGGATTTCTCCAGTCATAAGGTGAAGATCCAGGCGTAATAAAATCACTGTGACCAGGATGATCAGAGCTAGCTAATGTACTTGTTTCGCTACTATTTCTTTCTTGATGTCCGTCATCTGGTCTTCCCCATTGGAACAGGTCTCCATAAGAATTACTGTCGTCATAGCTTGTTGCAACTTGTGAAGCTCCTAGGTTTCTATCCATCCAACATTCACCAGAGGTTGCTACTGTTCCATAAGTTACTCCTGACCCATTATAGGTAAAGGTTACATCGTCGTCTCCACAAGAAAAAGTTTCAGTTTTAACCTCAGCCATTACTGTAAAAGTAGAAGAGGAATCAAGGTAATCTTCAATATTTCCTGATACTGCCCCTTCTAGAGTTTGATCTGCAGTTGTTGCTGAGGTTAAAGAAGTAACATCAGTCCAGGTAGAGTTTTGGTAATTATAGGCTTTGAGGTAGATTGTATTGCTGGAGCTTGTTCCATGTCCTTCCCATTCAATATCAATACTTGCAACAGTAGAGGTAGGTTCATCAATAGTAAAATTATAGATTTGGGAGTTGTACCCGTCTGTAGTTGTTGCCAAATCCGTTTGCCACCTATTATTATCTGAATTTTCTAATTTTACATAATCGGAAGAAGTTGCTTCGTTTGTATAATCGGTTGGAGAAGAGGGTGGTGTTCCTCCTTTTTCATAAGCAGAAGATTTGGAATTACTAAAGTCATATTCTGAGCCACTTTCACTATAATAGGTGGCATAAATGGAGTACTTTCTGTCCTGATATGAATCAGGAGATAAAGTTGAAGGAAACCCTTCATTAAAATTTCTATCTTGTTCTACTCCTTGATCGCTCACACCAGTGTCATAAGCCATTCCAAGA
>CAYPLZ010000004.1:0-22861 GCA_964411855.1 uncultured Candidatus Saccharibacteria bacterium | reverse complement strand
AAAGGAGTTATGGATATTTTGCGCGATTTTGGAACGCACTAAAAAAAATGGAATAAATAGATTTGAAATTCAAACAAACGGGAGAATGCTAGCCTATGAAGATTTGGTTTTAAAGCTTAAAAACTATGGCATGGTTAATTTTCTTATTTCCCTTCATTTCCCTAATAGAAAACTTTACAAGAAATATATGCAGGCTGATGGTTTTGATCAAGTTATAAAAGGACTAGAGAATTTAGTTAAATTTGGATTTGATAGAAATTTTACTATTAACACTGTAATAATGAAACAGAATATCCCCTACTTAGAAGAAGTAATGGAACTAATTTTAGAAAAGAAAGCCCCTCAAGCTCAGTATAGATTTATTGATGGAAAAAATGTTTTTGATAACTATAAAGATTTTGTTCCGAAATACAAAAAGGCTGCTTCTGTCGTAAGAAAAATGGTTGACAAATATCACAATGAAATAAAAATGAGTGTAAGAGAGTTTCCAATTTGTGTTTTAGGAGAAGAGTACAAAAAATTTCTATCCCCAGAAATAAATAATAGACTTAATTTAACTCTTGACAATAAACTTTTTAATGAAGAAAGGATAGAGAAGGAACAATTTTGTTATCCAAATTGTAAAAATTGCATCTACAAATCTCGCTGTTATGGAGTACGAAAAGAGTACTATAAAGTTTATGGAGCTAAAGAATTAAGCCCCATTACTAGTTAATTGGTTTAAATTCTTCCCAGCCAAAAATTCCTGGATAAACTTTCCAAATTCCTTCACAATTATTAAAGTATTTGCACTCTTTACATTCTTCTCCTTTAGTTTTGAATTGGTTCTGTTTATATCTATTGTAATCTTTAATTTTTTGTTTTTTGTAAACTTTTTCTGGCTTTTCTTTAGTAAAATCTAAAATATGCTCCTTATACTCCTCTAAAAAACATGGCGGAATAGCTTCTATAAAAATAGAAATATTATTATTTTCTTCTTTTTTGATAGCTTTTTTTATATACAAAATAGTTTCACTAATTCGGGGAACTATTTTGTTAACCAACTGAGGATCATCTTTGATTAAATTATTAATATAGAGAAAAGTAAATTGACATCTTTCTACTCCTAAGTCTATTAACAAATCAGTTAAAGCAGGATGATCCTTATAATTTGGTTTTGCTATAACACAATTTACAGCAACTTTTTGATCTAAAGAAATTAAGTTCTTTATTCCTTTTATGGTTTGAGAAAAACTTTTCTGATTTTTTGTCAGTTTATTGTGTATTTCTGGTTTAGAGCCATGCAAAGAAAGACCAAATTCATTGGCTCCTCTTTTTATTAGTTCCTTACAATAATCTTTATAGGCAAACCTTCTTCCATTTGATTGAATTTGAATTTTTTTAAAATTGAATTGACTTGCATAAGATACAAGCTCTGGTAGGTCATTTCTAATTGTAGGTTCTCCTCCAGTAAAAACTATCTCATCACAATCATCCTTAACTTCCTTAATAAATTGCTTGGCTTCAGCTGTAGTTTTATCTTCAAATTTCTTTCTTTTATCTCCTCTAACACAAAAAACACAATTATTATTACAGCTGTATCCTAATTTTAAATCTATGCTTTTCATCTTAAAATTTATTTTTTGCTAGGTTCATTAAGTGTTTTTTGCTAGACCCTTTGATCCATTTGCAATTATCTCTAAAAGGAGAATATATGTCATTGTTTTTTCTATACGCTAAAGAGTGACAACCTCCTCCACAATTCCATTTTAGAAAGCAATCTTTACATTTATCCATATTACAAATTTTTCTATTTTGTAATCTATCTAATTTTCCCTTATCAAACACGAACTTATTCTTTTTTTTATCAAACTTGCCGTAAATCATTGGAGCTTTTTCATATTTTTTACCTAAACTAAAATCTTCACAAGCACTAACATATCCATCTGCAGTAATCATAAAACTAGGAATAGAGCAGTCACAAAAAGTATTTCTCCTTTTATAAATTGGGAAAAAGGGACACTTAAGTTCTGTTCCAATCTTATCAGCATAATCTTTAGCTTTTAAAAAGTTTTCTATTGAAATTTTCCTATCTGGGGTTTTATTATATTTATTAGATTGCTTCTCCCCTCGCCCCATCTTTAAAACATTAAGAAAATCAATTTCTTTTATCCCTAATCTATAAAAATAATCTACAATTTCTTTTTGTTTAGTTTGAGAAAATAAGGTAATGGTTGATCTGACAGAGATACTAATATCTTGCTCTACAAAATACTTAATGCTCTCTTCTACTTGATTGCTAGTCTTTCCTCCGTTTGCCAGTGGTCTTTGCTTATTCTGGATATAAGATGGACCATCACAAGAAATACAAATTCCATCTAAATTTTTAACAATCCATTTTCTTTTCTTATCATCTATTAAACCATTAGTTTGCAAACCAATATTTGAGGGAATATCTTTTTCTTTTAAATATTCTGTTGTTTCTTTTATTAAAGAGAAGTTCTGGGTTGGTTCCCCTCCACCAATAAATTTTACAGATACCTTTTCTAAATTTTTACTTTCTATAAAAAAATCTATTGCTTTTTTAGCTATCTTTGGGTCAAGATTTGTTCCTTCGCCTTTAGCAGAAGAAAGACAATACTCACAATTAAAATTACAAACTGTTGTTGGAAATAGAACAATTTTAGAATAAGGTCCTATACTAAAACTGTCTGGGATGGAATGTTTTCTGTTTTTAATTTCTTCTAATTCTTTTTCAGAATCAACCAAAAACAACTTGCTTAAAAGAGAACTATAATATACTTTCCCTTTTTCGATTTCCCCTAAAAAATTAAGGTCAATTTTCTTTTTGACTTTTGAGTTCAAATTATGGGTTTCTGAATCTTTTATTAAGGAATAACTTTTAATCATTAGTTGTTGGTAATTTCTTTTATTATCTCTAATTTTTTATTAAAAGATTGAGTGAAAAAACGATAATAGCTCACAAAAATATCAGGATATTCTTTGACTAATTTTAATACTTCTTTATTCTTCTTTACATCATCATGGTTTACTGGCCTATTTAAAGTTCCAGTCATACTTGGTTCAGGCTCAATGTAATCTTCGTATCTTTTATATAAAGTAGTTTTCTTAAACGGAGTCAGGTGAAAGATATAAGGCATGATTTCTGTCTCTCTTGTTAATTCAGTAATAAAGTTTTTAGTTTCTAAAAAATCCGAAAAACTTTCAAAAGGAAACCCCCACATAAAAGAAGCAGTAACTTTTGGAATATACTCTAAGGTATATAACAAGGTTTCTTTTGCTTCTTTTCTTGTAAACCCCTTATTAATAATTTTTAGTACTTTATTTGAGCCAGACTCAACCCCAAAAAAGGCACCATAACATCCTCCTTTTGCCATTTTTTTTATTAAACTTAAATCAGTAAGATTGATTCTTGCATAAATTGACCACTGGGCATTAATTGATTCCTTCTTGTATTTATCACAAAACTCTTCAATTCTTTTTCTATCAAGTATAAAGTTATCATCTGCAAATCCAAATTTTTTAAATCCAAATTTTTCGTGAGCAATTTTAATCTCTTCAATAACTTTATCGATGCTTCTCTTATAATTTACACTTTGCCAAAAATGAGGAATATCACAAAAAATACAATTAAAAGAGCAACCTCGGGAAGTAATAAAATTAACTCTTCCATAATCCTTAGGATCAACTTTATCGTAAGCAGGAAAAGGTAGTTCATCTAAATTTTTAATTCTTTCTCCTAGGGGATTATCTACAACTTTTCCTTTTTCGTTTTTATAAACAATACCTTCTATTTTATCTGGGCTTTTCAAGTTCCCACTAAGATAATCCATTAATTTTAGTAGTTTTACTTCTCCTTCTCCTTTAATTATAAAGTCTATAAAATCAAACTCTTTAATTATTTCTTTGGCAACTCCACCAGGACCAGGGCCTCCTAAAATTATAATTTTATTAGGAAATTCTTTTTTTAATTTTTCTAAACCAGAAATCAAAAAAGGCAGTACAGCACTGCCTAAACTAATTCCAATTACTTTAGAGTCTATTTCTTTTAAAAAACTTACTATATTGCTAACTTTTAAGGGTTCTTTATAACTAACCAGCTGATAATCTTTAATATCCACCTTATATCCTCTTTCTTGCTCTAAATAAGAAGCAAGATACAAAGGAGCTAACGGAAGTACATTAATTTTATCTTCTTTAAGCACATTCCTTTGAGGAATTACAAAATTAACTATAGTTATGTCACTCATGAATTAGCTATTTCTTAACTCCAGAAGCTCTTCAATAATTCTATTTAATCCGTTAAGTAAGGTTTCATCACTTTTTTTAGAAACTGCAATAGATTCTCCTAAATAAACAGGTTTAGTAAAGTTAGCATAGTCAAGCCTACTTTCTTTCTTTGTCCATCCAAAAGATAGATCACAAGCTCCATTTTCAAGATTAGGCATTGTATATATTGATTGCACTTCTTTATATTCAAACTTTACTCCAAGTGATTCTTCCATTATCTCAACAAGACTTTTATAAAAAGGTACCATTTCTCCTTCTTTGCAAATTACTAAACTAGAAGTAGAGTCTGTTAATTTAATTTCTTCTTTTTTTAATATATTAGTTAAAATTTGTTTAGTCTGGTTTTCTAAAAAATATTTTTCTCTAAGTTTCTGTCCATAAGGTTCTCCTGGAGAACTAACACACTCAGCACACGTTAAGAAAGGTTCTTCTGGGTAAAATAAATCTTCGTAAAAGTTTGTTATATTTTGTCTTAAAAAATATCCAACCAATCCAAGAACGAGGACTATAAAGACTACTATTACTATTTTTAAAATTTTCTTCTTCCTCATAATGTTCTAATTTATTAAATTATTTTTAACTATGTAAATTAAATAATCTTTAGTTGCTTTTCTTTTGTTTTTACACCTCTCTTGGTCTGGTTTGAACATATCCCCTGTTTTAACAATTGTTTTACTATGACAATCTCCTGCACAGTTCCACTTTAGAAAACAATTTTCACAAGCGTCTAAATTATTTACTGATCTTTCTTGTAACCTTTTAATTCTTTTTGGGTTTGTAAATTTTAAAGTTTTGTTCTTTTTGTCAAATTTGCCATAAAATAATTCTTGTAGTGGAGTATCTTTATCACAGGCCTCATAACAGGCGCTAATGTATCCATCTGGCGTTAAAAATAAATTTGGGATGGAAGCACCACAATGAGCACAAGTTCTTCTGTAAAGAGGGATAAATGAGCTAATCAGTTTAATTCCTAATTTATCTGCTTCTTTTTTAGCTTTTAGGTAATAACTAGCATATTTATCCAAACTTGGGGCTTTTTGATATTCATTTTTAGGTTCCTGACTTCTTCCAGCTTCAAAAACAGGCTCAAAATGTATTTTTTTAATTCCTAATTGAGATAAATATTTTACTATTTCAACCTGTTTATCAACAGAAAACTGAGAAATTGTAGATCTTGCTCTAAGATAAGGGTAATTTTGTTGAACAAGATATTTTATAGTTCTTTCTGTAAAAAAGCTACTCTTGCCTCCCCCTTTTTGTGGTCTTTGTTTATCTTGGATAGAAGGAGGACCATCAATAGAAACTGATAATCGAAATTTATTATTAGATAAATAGTCTATGACATGTTTCTGAGCTACTCCATTTGTTTGTAGTCCAAGCTTTATAATATCTGCTTTGCTTTTTGCATAACTTACAATCTTCTTCAATAAGTCAAAGGCAAGAGTTGGTTCTCCTCCACCATGGAAATAAAGATTGATTTTCTTTTCTTTGTTCTTTTCTAGAACATAATCTATTCCTGCTTTTGCAAAATCAAAATCAATGACTTTTCTTCTTTTTCCTCCCGAGGCAAAACAGTATTGGCATCTTAGATTACAATTACTAGTAAGGAATATAAATAAATCCTCTGGCTGGGAAAACTTTTCTTTAAGATTACATCCTGGAAATAAAAATTTATCCTTATCAACTAAAAGTTTTCCATCTACAAAGTCTTTATGTTTATTTTTAGGTACTTTTCCTTTTTCTATTATTTCTTTTTCTTCTTTATCTACTAAATAAACTCTTGCTAAAAGTGAGCTGTAATATATAAATTTATCATCAATAGATTCTATAAAAAATAAGTCGGGGACAATAATAGTATTTTTAGTAGCCTTTCCTCCTACAAAATCATCTTCTAAAAATGAAAAGGACTTAATCATGCTTTATATTTCTGAATCACAACCAGCACAGGCAGGGCAAGGAGAATTTCCGTGACTTGTATGGCTATCGTGACAACTAGTATGGTCTGCATGACTATCATGACAACTGCTGTGATTTCCATGGTTTCCATGACAACTTCCGTGATTTCCGTGACTTCCATGGTTTCCATGACAACTTCCATGATTCCCATGACTTGTATGACAATTACTATGGGCATTGCTATGATTATGGTGAGCATTGCTATGATTGCAATCCTCAACATCAGCCTGAACATGTTCAGATAAAAATAGACTTAAAATAGTTACTGCTATTCCTAATTGTAAAATACTCTTTTTACTGATCTTTCCTTCTTCGCTTCTTAAGAAGGATTTAATGTTCTTTTTGACTGATGGCAACTTGTTCTCCTGCATGAATAATATTTTTATTTAAAATTATCTAAACACCTTTCTTTATTTTAACTTTTTTTGGACTTAAATCAAGAATTTTTACATTATTTTTCTTTATACCATTTTTTATCTAATCTCTCTTTTCTTTCTTCTTTGCTATTTTCCCATTTTAAACTGCTTTTTGGTAGATCCTTAAAAAGCCTCCAACATTGAGGGTCAGGAGCTTGAGCATCATTAAAATAGGCAAAAGAAAGACATTTAGCTCCACCTTTACAGTTTTCAAAATGAGGGCATTCATAACAAACATTATTAGTATTATTAATGTTCCTTAACCTTTCCATTTCTTTAGAATTATATATCTTTTCAAAATTTTGCTTTGTTAGATTTCCAGAATAAATAGGTAACCTTCGACAAGGATAAACATCTCCATTAGGTAAGACTGTAAAGCTTGCGTATCCTGCTGAACACTCCCCTGGTTGGTACTGAGGGAAATCTTGAGTTAACATACTATCTTCACAGCCTATACTAATACCTCCCCAAGCTTTTCTTTTTACTTCTAGAATATAATGCCAAAGTTGTTTTACTTCTTTAGGTTCTAATAAATATTTTCTAAGTTCTTTTCCATTTCCTAAAGGAACCAACCTTCTAATAGCAACAGGGATCTTAAGATCTTTAGAAAGTTGTATAACTTTAGGAACATCTTCTAAATTCATCTTACTTACTGTCATAGAAAAATTAATTTCGATCCCAGCCTTCTTTATTTTTTTAGCAGCTTCAATTATTTTTTCGAACATTCCTTCTCCTCTAATATAATCATTTTTTTCTTTCATTCCTTCTAAACTAATTTGCATATAATCTACTTCTAAATCCTGTAGTTTATTAATCATTTCTTTATCAATGGAGGTACCGTTCGTTAAAATTCCGTAAGAAAATTTATCATGATTTTCTTTAGCTTTTTTTAAAAGATCAAAAAAGCCTTCTTTAACAAAAGGCTCACCACCTGTAAAAGAAATTCTAGTATCTCTTTTATTTAGATTCCATTTTTCTACTTGGTTAACAAATTTATCCAATATCACTAAAAGGTCTTTGCTATCAAGTTCTGATTTAATAAGATCCTTATCTTTATAGCAGTGTTTACAATCTAAATTGCATCTCTCTGTAATAGACCATTGTAGATGAAAAGATTTAGGTTGAATTTCTGCCATAATTAATTATTAGTAACCCAATTTTTAAATATTTCTTTGTTTTTATTATCTTGTAATTTCTCAAAAAGATAACTTAATTGTCCTTTCTTTAGTTTGCACCAATCAGTATTAGGCATTTGTGGGAAAAGCGTACCTTGTAATGCATAATTTTTAACAGGGCAAACCCCACAATAAGGTTTAAAGACACACATGTCACAAGATTGGTTCTCTAAGGTAGAAGCATTAATCATAGTTTTACAAGTATCAGAATTTATCATTTCTTCATAAGAAGTATTTTCAATACTTCCTAATTTAAAAACATCTTCATCTATCATTCTTCCTTCGTCGCAAGTATATAGGTCACCATTATAACCATAAACCACTTGTCCAATTACAGCACCACATGGTGAAGACAAATCAGTAAAGCCTGGGTCTCTATCAGTTAAAATTTTTGTAAGCATTATTCTTGCCCCTCTCTCTGAAAAATATTCTCCTTCTTTGTTTAGTTTTAAAATGTATTCCATTGCCTCTTTCCAAAAATCCATAAACTCTTCAGTTGAATATCCAATCTTTTTTCTATTCTCCCCTCCTGAATGCCCTAAATAGCTTAATGGTCTTAAATGAATATCTTGAAATCCTAAGCTTCTGTATTCTTCAATAATTTCTTTAGGTTTGTCCAAAGAATATCGAGAAACGGTAACAAGGGATCCTATATTCCCCATATTTTTATTCTTTTCTTTTTCTTTTCTGTATTTTTTAATCCACTTTACTGCTTCTTTGTAGCTATTTCCTTTTGAATAAGGCCTATTTTTATTATTTAATTCTTCTGGACCATCTAAGGAAGTACATAGATTCACTCCATTTTTAATGAAGAAATCAAATTTTTCTTGATCCATTAAAGAAAAATTGCTAACTAAGGCAAATCTTAAATCTTTATTGTAATTTTTTTCTTTCCCTCTGGCATATTCAACAATAAACTTTACAACTTCCCAATTTACTAAAGGTTCTCCCCCCTGGAATTCTATAGTAATCGAATCACTTGTTGTCTCAAAAGCTCTATCTACTACTTTACGAGCTGTTTCAACGTCCATATCTAGCTCCTCTTTATCCATACTTTCTGAGCTAGCTTGGCAATAAATACAATTATAATTACAACGTAAAGTTACCTCCACTATATGAAGTGAGGGTCCACGTTTTAGAAAGCTTTTCTTTTTTACATATCTCTGATTAAGTTTGTCTAATTTAGATAAGTCCTTAATAAAGCCTTTTTCTCGTAATTCAGAATAAAGTTCTGAATCCTCATCTAATTCTCCTTTAATAAACTTTTTAAAATCTTCTGTTTTTAAAAAATAATAATATCCAAAGTCATTAGTTATTAAAAACTTATCTTCAAATTTTTCATAACAAAAAGGGTTAACTTTGTCTTCATCAATAGAAATATTATTAAATTTTATTTTATTTTTACTCATTTTTATCTTCTGTTTTTATTTCCTGCATTAAAGCTAAGGCATAATTTTTAAATTCATCTTCAATTACTGATTTAACATCTTTATCAATATTTGATAACTCTACTTTTATCTCCTCTTCCTCTTCTTCAATATCAAAATCAGCTAATTGATTATAAGCTTCTGCAGTTTTTTTAATAGCTCTTAAATTGTAAAATTTTTTATTAAAAGTTAGTTTCATTTTCTTTCTTTTAGTTATCTTTCCAAGGAACAACTACACCATCAGAGTCTTCTTTATATAATTTTTCTTCTTTTTCATCTTCCTCTCTATTTTTTTCTTCCCAAGGAACTGCAATATTTTCAGGATCTTTTTCCCAAACTGGTTCTTCTTGTTCTTGTGATTTATTAAATTCTTCCTTTAGCTCTCTGGAGGCTCCTACAAGTGCTGCACTTGTAATATATTCTCTTATCTTCTTATTTTTTTCTGATATTTGAAAACGAAGTCGAACATTAATAAGTTCATTTAAAAATTCTCCAGCAATATTTTCTAATTCTTTTTTCTTTAAGCTATCTTTTCCTTTAAGGTAAACTTCGATTTTTTCTTCTGGGTCTCCATCTAAATAAATATAGGCTTTATCCACAAAACTATAAGCAGCTCCATAAACTACATCTAGATCATATATTTCTCCATCTATTTTGAACTTAATTCTATTTTCTTTTTTAGAAATATTAAATTTTGGTTTTGACATTATTTTCTTAAATTTAAGTCTAAATCTTTCCTAATTATAACAAAGGGTATTATTAGGGTCAATTTAAAATTTTTAGTTTAAAAATCAAAAAGCCGGACCTTTAATAAAGGTCCGGCTCCTCTGCTGTTAAATTAAGATATTTAAGCAGGAGTTACTTCCTCAGCCTTAGGGCCTTTAGGAGAGTCTCCTTGTTCAAAGGTAACTTCGTCACCTTCTCTTAACTCTTCAAATTCAACATCTACTAAATCGTTACTGTGAAAGAATAGGTCGTTTTCTTCTCCTTCAACAGAGATGAAACCATATCCTTTATTAGTAAGTTTCTTGATTGTGCCTTTCATAGGTTGAAACTTCTAAATAATGTTAAGTGAATTTCTAGAAATCGACTAACTTTTCTCTGTTAGGAAGGTAACACAAAAAAATTATTTTGTAAAGTCTGGCTTAACTTTTCTCCTATAAAAATCAGCTATAAAAATATTTCTTGTAAATGATCCAGCTGGAATTCCGATTAAGATTATAGACATAAATACAAAGATTATAGCTAAAGCAACATCTTTCAGGAAAGCTATAATATAATCCTCAATATTATTAAATACATTTAGTAGTATTTTAAACTCAAAATAGGATTCAACTGTCTCTTTGTTAAAGAAATTAATACTAAGAATTGGTACAACAAAAATTCCTAGAAATAGTTCTATAATTCCCATGAAGAAGTTATAAGACAAAGAAACCCTTACAAGCGCACCAAGTACAAATAAAGCTGCCATATAAGCTAATGCAAAAGGAATAGCTTTAATAAGCATCCAGAAACCTAGCTTCATATTATCTACGAATTTAAAGCGAGGAAGTTCTTCAAATTTACCTGCACTAAACTCCTGAATAATTCTTACAGTATATCCTCCTAAGGCAAACCAACCAAAGATAGGAAGAAAAACCCATAGTATGTTTAGTAATCCTCCTAACCTATTAAAAGGATAACTAAATGCTTTTGTAAATTTTAATTTTTCCATATTGGTTAATATTGTACCTGCTAAATTTAAAAAATGCAAAAAGAAAGGGCACCCTATAAAAGGGTGCCCTTTCTCTAAGCTTTAGCCTCTATTTAAAGAAAAGTCTGAATTTCAGCTTCTTCTTTAAAGTTGGTTATTATTTGATCAATCTTTTGTCCAACTTTCTGTTGAATAAGACTTTGTTTTATTTGCCCTTTAATTTTTGAAAGTTCAGGAGCACCTTGTTGTCCAGAAACATTCTGCTCATAAAACTTTTCAACCTCTTCATCGCTAACTTCTAAATCACTATTTTCTTTAACCTGTTCAATATATTTATTTAGAACAATACTTCTTTCAATGTTAGACTTTAAATCTTCTTCTGAAAGATCGTTTTGTTCAAGCGCTTTTTTAAATTGATCTTCATTATCAAATTGCTGTACTGTTTTATCGTATTGTTCACTAATTTTATCATCACTTGCTTTTATTCCTTCATCTTGAGCTTTTTGATAAAGTAATTCTTCATCAATCATTTGTTGAAGAATTTGTTCTTTTTGTTCTTGAGTTATTGAGCTTGTTCCTTGAGTTTGGGCATTAACTTGCTTTACCCTAGCTTGTAACTCTCCTTTAGAAATTATTTCATCATTAACTAGTGCTGCTTTTTCTTTGTCCATTTGTTCAGATTTATTAGTTAAATTATTTTTAATTAGACTAAAGGTGTCTTTTGGAATAATGTCCGTGAAATACAAAAGTGCACCTACTGCAAGAATTACCAAAACTATAATTCCTGCAATCCAAAAACTTTTGTTATTTTTATTTTTTTCTTTTTTTTGTGTTTGTTCTATATTTTCCATAGTAATTTAGTTTACACAAGATCCCTCCTTATGTAAAAAATTAGATTAAACTTAAAAGATAATACCCTCCTACTCCAAACATTACTAATGCACCAGTTAAGGTACTCCACTTTACAAATTTAGGAGAAGACATCCAGATTGACATTTTCCAAGCTGCTATCCCAAAGATTATAACTTCATCTAACAAATAAAATAAAACAAACAATGCAATATAGAAGACATAGGAAAGTCCAGTTACATTAGCTTCAGATAAAATTCCTGTAAAGACTAGTGGTGCTGCAGCTGAACAAGGAAACTCTACTGTAGTAATTACAACAGCAAATAAAAGAATAGTGCCTATTGTTGTTAAAACAGTAGTAGAATCTTCTTGGATAACTTTCTTTACCTTGTGAGAGAATGTGTTGACTAATCCTGAATTAGAAATTTCACAAGTCGGAGCTCCTTCTTTTCTGAATCTTAAAAATTCTTTTAAAAGATAAACTCCTCCTCCTGTTGCTAGCAAAGCAATTAAAAATCTCATGGTTGATATCCACTCTGAAAGCAAATCAAATAATTTATACCAAAAGAAAATTAAAAATCCATAAATTACTGCAGTGGTAATAAGAAAGATTCCCCCATACAGAATTAATTTAGTTCTAGATTTTAAAGTTAAAACTAAACCTAAAATTAACATCAGTGCCCCAAGAGAACAAACATTAAAACCATCTATTGCTCCCATAATAATAGCTAGAAGAGATAAAGAATAATTCTCTGGATTAATTTTTCCTAATAAAGGAATATCAACTTTTGTTGTAGAACCTACATTTTCTTTTGAAGAAGTAGCCCCTTCTGGTTCTGAAGAACTACTTCCTAATTTTTCTTGAATAGATTTTTCAATCTTGGCCCCTATTCCATTTTCATTATCAAAACCAAAAAAGAAATCTCCATTTACAAAGGTAACAGGTACTGCTCCGAATTTTTCCTGACTAATATTATGTTTTTCAAAAAAATCTCTTAGTAGTTGAACATTTTTGCTAACTGCGTATCTATTTATCTTTACCGAAGGATATTCTGTTTCAATTTTATCTAAAAATTTATCTTCTTTTGCACAATGAGGACAAGTTTTTGAATAAAAGAAGTTTATCTCCACATCCTCTTCGCTATTTTGTGCTAAAACAGAATTAAAATTAACTAATAAAAGTAAAACTATTAAAAAGGTAATTATTTTTTTCATTTTATCTTTGGTTTAATAATTTAAGAATGTATCTTCTAAATTCTAATTGTTCTTTTATTGGATTATCTATTTCAATACCTATTACATCTCCAAAAAGAAAAGAAGGAAGTTTTTTAATATAATCAAAATCTTCTTCCTTCTCTACAAAATGCAAATCCTCCATTTTTTCTGGGGAATATCCACTTAAATGATTACATTGAAATAATTCTTCATTTTCTCTTCTATCATAAACATATTCATAGTCGACTGTATCTCTATCTTTTTGTTTTTGATAATGTGCTAAATCCACACAAAAGCCTCCTATCTCTTCCACCTTAACATTTTTAGCTACTTTATCATCAGTATTCATCTCTAAAAATAAATCTTTTTCAAAGCCGGACCATTCTTTTAAATAGTTAAATCCAATTTCGTGAATCGTAAAATACCTCGAATTATATCTATTTTTCAAAAGTTCTAATTCTTCCTTATCCATATCATGTCTAATATGAACAAGGGGAATTTCTTTAATTGGAGTATCTTTTAGTACCTCATAAATTTTCTCTCTTTGTTTTTTATCAAATCTTTCCAAAAAAAGAGGAATTTCTTTAATATTTAATTCCTTAACTTCTTCTATCTTTTTTTGCCAATCTTTGTTGGTTTCTCCGGTGATTGAAGGAAAAACTTTATCTGAAAAATCTTCCATTTATGCTAATTTTTTTAAACTAATTTTTATCTATTTTATACTTTTTATAAAATTTTTCAACCAAAATTAAAGCCCGGGCAAGTCTCCGGGCTTTAAACAAAATTCTTTCTTTAGAAAGCTATTTTAGCTTTCTGTGACAAAGCCACCAGTCTAAACATTTATGCTCTCCTGCTTTTTCTTTTTTCTTTCTCTCTTTAATAGCTTTTACACTACTAGCTGGAGGAACAATTACATGATCTCCAAATAATTCATTTTCTGGCCAATCTGCTGGTAAAGCAACTCCGTGTTTATCAGAAGTTTGCATCCCTTTAACTACTCTAACTATTTCATCAAGATTTCTTCCTAACTCTTGAGGATAGTAAAGAATAGTTCTTATTTTTGCCTTATCATCAACAACATAAACTGCTCTGACAGTATCACTTCCTTTCCCAGGATGGATAAGACCTAATTTTTCTGCTACATCTCCTGTATCAGCAATTATTGGAAATTCAATTTCTGTATCTAAATTATCTTTTATCCATTCTTCCCATTTAAGATGTGCAAAAACTTGATCCACACTTAATCCAATTAGTTCACAATCTAATTCTTTAAATTCTTTGTATTTATTTTGAAATGCCACAAATTCAGTAGTACAAACTGGAGTAAAATCTCCTGGATGACTAAAAAGAATAAACCATTTTCCTTTGAAATGTTCGGGAAGCTTTAATTTTCCCTGAGTAGTTGTTACTTCCATTTCAGGAAATTTATCCCCTAATAGTGGCATTGATTTCTCTTGTTTTTCTTCTTCCATAATTTATTTATTTTTAAAATTAATTACAACCTTTTATTTTTTAATAGAGTAAACTTTTTTCTTATGCTCTGAATCTTTAATAAGTCTTTTTACCATTTCAATCTTTTCTTTTTTTATATCTGTAATTTCGCTAATTTCTGAAACCTTTAATTCTTTTTCTAATCCTACTAAAATTTTATCTAGATTTTCATAATTTAAACCAATTGCCTCTTCATCATCAATTCCAGGCAATAAATCTGGAGTTGGTTTAGTTTTTCTGATCTCTTCTGGAATATTTAAAAATTCAGCTAATTCTCTAACTTGTGTTTTGTATAAATGCTGCAAAGGCATAATATCTGCCGAAGAATCACACCCATGTTTTACAAAAAAACCAATCATTTCCTCTGTTTTGTTGGCAGCCCCTACAACAAGCTTGTTTTGTAATTCTGCATGATAATAGAGGAATAATGCTCTCAAACGGTGTTTTACCCGGTAGTAAGCGTTACTTTTTTGGATATATGAGGCAAATTTCTTGCCTTTTAGGCCTTTTATACCCGTTTCAAAGGCTGTTCTACCAGTAACTTTTGTATGGAACTTAAAAGCGCTTTTAAGGGCTTGTTTTTTAAAGGGTAATTTCTGAAAAGGAGATGTCTGGTAAATATTCATTTCTTTAAGATAGGGGGATATTTCTATAATTTTACTTTCAATTCCTAATTCTTCTACTAGATTTTTTGCCATTTTAAATTGTTTTTTGTCTCCCTCTTTTTCTGGCATTAAAAGTCCCAATACTTTTTCTTTTTCAATTGCCTTACTACAAAGTTTCGCAGCTAAAGCAGAATCAATCCCCCCGCTTATTCCAATAACAATCCCTTCCCGATCTAGCTTATCAATATATTCTTGAATAAAACTAATTATTCTTTTTGATTCTTTAGAAGGTTCTTTTTTAAGTTTAGCTAATAAATTAGACATAAACTTTATTTACTCCTGTATTATATATTTTATACCTTTAAAATATTTTATCAATAAACTATTCAAGCAAATTAGAAACTTTAACAAATTCTACATTTTTATACTTTTTCATCTCTTCTTTTAAAACAGATATAGTACTCGGCCTAGAATGTCCTATTGCAATAGCTGTTCCATTTGCTTTTGCTAATTCAACTGTCTCATCAAGCCTAGCCTTTATATCTTCTTTGTTGCTAGAATTATCTAAAAATACATCTCTTCGAGCAGTCTTCACATTAAGTTCTTTCGCCACTTGATAAGCAATAGAATCTTTGTAGGTAAAGCTATCTACAAAAAATAGATCTTTCTTTTTTAGAACCTCTAAAAGATTTTTCATTTGATTTCTATTTGAGGTGAACTTTGACCCCTTGTGATTGTTTGCTCCGACTACATATTGACCTATTTCTTTTAGATAATCATTAACTTCTATTTCAATTTCTTCTTTATTCATATCTGTCATAACCATATCTTCTTCAGTATCTTTTGGGTCAATTGGCTCTAATGGTAAATGAAGTATAAGTTGAAAATTATTAAAATTACTTAAATATCTTGCACTGGAAAGAGTAGCCTCCCTATTTGGCAAAATAGCTAATGTAATATTTTGATTTATTCCAGATAAGCTCTTGTCTGTTTTAAAATTATTTCCAAGATCATCAAGGATAATTGCTACTTTATCTTTTGGAGTTTTAACTTTTTCTTCTGGCTCCTCTTCTTTTTTCTCTTCCTCTTGATCAGAACTTTGCTTATCTTCAGGAGAAGTGTAGTTTATATCTGGACCAGACATATCATCTATCTTTGTATATTTTTGAACCAGCAAAGCAGCTCCTAAAGTAAGAGCTAAAATTATAAGTATTGCAATAATTGTAGAAATTCCTTTTTTCATAATTTATACTCCGGGAGAGAACTCTTTAATTAATTTATTATAGGTTTTAATTTTTGTACTATGCTCTGATACTAAATTATTATATTCATCAACTAAGCTATTATAACTATCATAATCTCCTATTCTTTTATAATAATCTAAATCTTCTTTTAGGTTTCTGATTTCATAGTTTAATTGATCTATCTCCTTTTTTAAATCTTTAATCTTTTCTTTTTCTTCAATAGTTTCATAGATTCCATTATAGGTTTTTCCATCTTTAATTACGTAAATTTTAGGTTCTTCATTTATTGAAGGTGTTCTACTTGTTGAATTGATATTTTCAATATCATCAAAGTCTTCTATCCCAATTTTCCAACCTGGAGTTGTTAGTTCTGTGTAACAGTAACCAGAATTATAGGAAGATACTTCTTTGGGACATTTTATTCCTATTACCATATGATTAGCTTTATCAAAACTAAAAAGTGCTACACCATAATCTAATTCTTTTACTAATAAAGCACCTAAAAAGCTTTTGCCAGAACATAATCCTTTCTTCTCATATAAAACTTGATAAGGGTATCTAGCTAAAGGAATCTCTCCTTCTGCGCCTTCTTCATCATAAGGAATTGCTTGAACAAAAGAAATAGTTAATTCAAGAGTTTGATCATCTGTTAAATTATTTTCTTTCTCTATTTTTTCTAGGTCAGAGGCTAATTTTGAAAAAGTATTATCCTCTTTTTTAATATTTAAAAACATATTATAGTAATCTTCTTCCCAACCTTCAGGGCAAGTTCCTATACAAGTATGCTCTTTTGGTAATCCACTATAATAATTGTAAAGAGAGTTATATAAAACTAAATCCAAGGAATAATTTTCTTTATTATAGTTCCAATTAAATTTAAACTCTTTAGGTTCTTCTAATTTAAAACTATCCTCTTCTTTATTCTCTTCCTTATTGCTTTCCTTCTCACTTTTTTCTTCTCCTTCGCTATAATTAATGTTTTCTTCATATTCATGATCATTAAAGGTTTGAAATAGAAATAAGCCCCCCAAAATTAAAAATGCGAGAAGAAATACTTCTAAAGCTTTTACAAGTCGATCAGCAAGAGATTCATTTTTATTATTTTTATCCTCCATTCTTATATTTTATTTTCTTTTATTTAATTTATCAAGAGAAAAGCACGCTTTTTTTAAGCGTGCTTGAATTTAGTTTTCCTCCCTAAAATTTTTCCATATTACTTCTTCAACTTCTTTTCCAGGAATAGTCCAACCTGTATCTTCAGGATCAATAATAATTTTCGTCGGCCAGTAAAACCAGAATACTCCTTTAAACCATTCTTTTTTAGAAAAAACATCAAAGAGAGCTTCTGTCGCTATAAGTTGTGCTTTTTGATTAGGGATAGCATCTTCTTCACTTCCTCTTGGAATCTTATTTCTATAATTCCAAGGTTCCATTGCTGTTCCTTTTACACTCCTATAGCCTATCTCTAGAAATATGATTTCTGTATTGAACTTTGTAGAAATTTTTTCAAGAATATCTACAATATTTAGACCGTGATAGGTATTGCTCCAACTTTTCCTTAATTCTTCTAGCGTTACTTCTTTTTTTCTAATAAGATCAAAATAAGGAGACATTCCGATATAGTCTAGTCTGTTTAGCCAACTCCATTCTAATACTTTTTCTAGATAATCACTTTGCCACCAAGCATTTAATTTAACTGTTATTTCTCCATTATAAGTCTCTCTAATTTTATCAATTGTTTTATTCCATTCCTTATTATGCTTCCAAATAGGAATAAGTTCATTAGCAATTGGAAAGAGCTCAACATTATTGTTTTCAGCAATTTCTACATAATGCAAAATTGCTTTTCTGTATGATTCAAACCATTTTTCAATGCTTTCTGGCTCTATCGCTCCAGCCCAAGAATTATAACTATCTACAACTAAATGGGGTTCCAGAGAAACTTTTCTTCCACTCTCATGTATCTTCTTTATCATTTTGATTAAAACTTCATCCTGATTTTTATCAATTTTTACTTGATTTGAAGTTTTACTATCTTGATAAAGAAAAAATCTTAATTGTACCCAATTTACTTCCTCAATTCTTAAGAGTGCTTCAAGTGACTTTAAAGTTCCCTTCCAAGAATAAGATTCGGGATGAGGATAGAAATCAATTCCTCTGAATTGAAGCAAATTATCTCCTTCTATTGGTTTTTTAATTTCTCCTTTCATCCATTTAAGAGTAGCTAATTTCATTTTAATGCTTTCTGGATTATCTTCTGAATTAGGCAAATCAATATATTCAGTATTGGTTTCTTCTCCTTTTACACTTAAACTGAAAGTTAGAACAACAATAAAAATTAAAACAACAGTTATTTTTTTCATAATCTCACCTCTCATCTTCCACCATCATGGTTTGTTTTAGTCTGAGACCAGGATTGAACTTTAATTGATAAAATACCAGTGATCATCCAGTGAAAAGAAAAAAATATTTGTGGAATTAAAAAGATAGTTTTTTTAATTCCTCCAATCTTCCAAAGAATGAAAAGAGGCATCATCTGAAATCCTAAAGTCCACATAACCCATAGCCTATTCCCAACATCATAGATAGAAAATTGTCCAGTTAGAAAATAGAAAAAATAAAGTAGAATTGAAACCCACCAACCTAGAACTGAAAAAGGTAAAAGCCTATAGGCATAATCAATTATATTATTGTATCTATGAATATTTTTCCAAGCTACTCGGATATGCCCTTTAAACCAACGGCTTCGTTGTTTTAAAAGTGTAGCCCAAGTAGTTGGTTTCTCATCATAAATTTCTAAATTATCAGCAAATACAATCTTTTTCTCATTTAGGCTCAGTCTGGTAAATAGTTCAAAATCTTCTACTAATGAATTATTCCAACCACCTAGCTCTTCTATAGTCTTTTTCTTTAAAGCAATACCAGTCCCTGCAAGTATACAAGGATAATCTAATACCTCTCTACCAGCTAAAGCTATTGCTGCAAAAATTTGGAATTCAATTTTTTGAAGTAAGACTAAAAAAGAATCCTTCCCATTGCTAACATTAAGTCTAGTTTGAATGCCATCTACTTCTGGATCTTCAAAGTGGGCAACTACTTTACTTAAGAATTGGGAGTCTTTAATTCGATTATCAGCGTCAAAGTGAAGTATAATTTCGCCTTGAGCTAAATCTAGCCCTTTATTAAGAGCTAAAGCCTTACCAGATCCTTTAGTGTTATACTCAATTACTTTTAATCTTTTGTCCTCAATTTTCCTTGCATTTTTTGCAGTATCATCTTTGCTGTTGTGACAAATCGTCAGTATTTCAAAATTATCATAGCTTTGTTCTGTAAGATCCCGAAGAATGTTTTTTATAACAACTTCTTCATTACAAGCAGGTATAATTATCGAAACTTTTTTATCCTCTGATGAAGCTAATTTGTCTTCTTTTTCTTTATAAAAAAGACTAGCTATGCCAGTGATAAAAACAACAAGCGCACCAAGATACATCAAAAAGATACAGAGAGCTAAAAGATAAGGAAATTGTATATTTAGCCTTATTGGTGATAATAAAAAAGGCCTATACATTATTCTTCCAGTAATCATTTCATAAGCTGCAAAGAAAAAAAGCAGTAGAACAAAGATAAAAATTAGAAAGATTAATACAAGATAAATAGTATCCTTTCTTTTTTCAATTCCTAATTTTTTTCTCTTCACTTGGATTCACCTCCTTTTCTAAAATCTATTCCAAGTTACTTGATCTTTACTCTTCCGAAATAAGCATCGTCCACATTAACTTTTCCTTTTCCTGCCATAATTAGTACAGGGTCTCCTCGAATAGCTCCTGGAGGAGCCTTTACTAAAAGTCCTACTTTTTCCCATTTACCATTACTTGATCCAGTAATAAATGGACCATAAGTAGCATAAGTAGGATACCAAAAGTCTCCTTTGATAAAGAACTGCTGAGAAAGTCTTATACCTTCCCCTTTTTTAAAGTCATAATTGATCCAAAAGGAAAGATAATATAGCTCTTCTGGTTCTACTAATGGTTTCCTTTCAAATCCTGGAACAGCTATTGCCCCTACTGCAGTAGAATCTTCACTAATAATTTGAAAGCTCCAATTCCCTGTTCTTGCTAAATCTCTATCACAATAAAAACTAAGGTCGCCTTCAAAAATTTCTTTTCCCCAAGGAAACGGTCTAAATCCTAATTCATCTGAAAATTTGTCATTAGAAAAATGAATGCTTTCAAAACTAGTATTTTTTTCTTTATAAGCAGTGGGGTTGTTTTGCAATAATATAACTTCTTCTTTTTCCTCAAGATTATAAGAAGGTAAAAGAAAAGGTTGACGCTCTTCAACAACAACTGGTTTAAGACTAAAAATCAAAACAAGTAACAATAAAAACAAGATAAATTTTCTTCTCATTAGTGCTCCTCCTTTCTTTTTATTTAATTTAAAAGAACTTTAAGGCAAAAACCATAAGGTTGATGCAGTTTCTTATACCATAAAAAAGCTATCTAGTCAATAAAAAAGGAGCTCTTTTCGAGCTCCCTATTTAATATTAAAATTATTCGAATAAGCAAGGTTTTTCGATGCTAGGTTGAGTAGGACCTCCTAATTCATAACAGTTTATTTCTCCACCACTTCTCTTTTCTTCATTTTTTAAGACTCCTTCAATGTCTTGGTAGGGCCCAAATAGTTTCATAGTCCCTCCTTCACCAGTACTCATATAGTAAACTTTTCCTTTGTTCCAATATAAGATTATTCTGTGAGCACCTTTCCATTCTACTGTAGAATAGGATATTTGCTTTGCTTTGTATCCTTTTTCTTTGAGATAATATCCTGCAAAAACTGCCCAATCTTTACAATTTCCATGTCCTTTAGTAAGAAATTCTTGAGGAGAATAAGCATGATGTCCTTCGTGAAATTTAGACTCAAAATGATGACTCATAAAAATAACTAATTCTTCTGGAGTTCTTATCTCTTCTACAATTTCTTCTAAAGAAGGCTTTTGATTTGCGAGGCCTATAATCTCTGCTTTCCTTTCGTTTTTTTTCTTTGCTTTTTCAAGTTCTTTTTCTGCTTCAGTTTTGACACGAACAGAGAAATAGTTATCTGGGGTTGTTTTTTTATCCCAAACTGCAACCTTAAAGGTTGATTCTTGTCGACAAACTCTTACAAATCCCATCCATCTACTACTTCCAATTTTCTGTAATTTAACTTTTGCTAATTCAGCATAGCCACCTGATACATCTACAGTTGAGGCGGTCTGGTCTCTAATCCCTTTTCCTAGATCTGGTTTGTATCTATGAAAAACTAAAAAGTAAACTACATCATCTCCATCTTTAGAATGAACAAATTTCTTATCGTATACTTTTATCAAAATTCTTTGTTCTTCACCAACAGCAAAATTACCTCCACATGTCAAAGAGATTGCATCTTTCTCACTGCCTTCTATTAATTTTCCTCCCGGGATTCCTTCAGCATATATTAGTGTAGTGTGTGCAAAGACTAGTGCTAGAATCAACGCCAAAATAAACAATGTCCTTCTTTGCACTTTACTCACCTCCCCGTGAGATATCTTTAGAATTATTTAATTAAAAAGGACAAATTAGAACTTTTCTTACAATACAACAAATTTAATTAAAAATCAACCTTTCTGATACTTTAGAGCTTTAATAAAACTAGGAAGGCTATCATAGCAATAATTAATACTGATATTCCAATATACATTCCTCGTTTCTGTTTCTTCTTTTCCTCTTCGCTAGGTGGTTCTACCTTTCCTTCTTCTCTATACTTTTTTTCAATAGAAGCTCCAATCATTAATCCAATTAACATCCCAAATGGTATCCCAAAGCCAAGCAGTTCTTTTTTATCAGTTAGACTCATAAAAATTACCCCAAAAGCAGGCCCCATTACTAATCCCCACCCCATCCATCTTTTTATAAAATATTGATTCGGATATTTTTTATTATTTTCCATCTTTTTATTGTTTTATACCAATTATTTTTTTTCAGGAATGAAAAAGATAAACCATGCAAACCAAACTAACCAAATGGCCTCTAAATAATGCCCTGCCAATAAAGGCGCTATTCCTCTTATTCCCATAAAACCTAAAAATCCTAATTGCCAGTTTTCTCTCATTTTCATAATTATTTTTTATAATTATTTTTTTTAACGACTGTTTTTGCAAATTTATCCCCTATTCGTTGATTTTTATCTGAAATTATTATTGAAATAATTCCAATTAAATAAAAACCAATTCCATCTACTAAACGAAATAAATTTCTAATAATTGATTTCTTTATATTACATTCTTTTCCATCTTCACTTTGTGCTTTTATTTGAAATATATACTTTCCAATTGTTTTCCCTTTAATCCCTTCTAGTAAAATAAAATATAAAAAGTACAAAAAGGCAAAAGCAATACAGATAGGGTGCGTTGCAAAACCAATATCAATGCTTGAAATGTGCCTAAAATAAGTGCCAAAAAATAAATAATGAGTAAAAGTAAAAAA
>CAYPLZ010000003.1:0-27777 GCA_964411855.1 uncultured Candidatus Saccharibacteria bacterium | reverse complement strand
TTCGTCTTCAAATCCCTCAGCCGATTTACAAGTGTCACCGCTTGGAGGAGCACACATTGCTGTATGGCTTGGAGGACCACATTGTCCTTTTAGATTCTGACAAGAACATTTTGTAGCTAAATGGTGATTATATTTTCCAAAACTGGCTATGCCGTGCCTATATTCTTGATTTGCAATTTCTTCATCTACAGTAAATGTAGCATTAACATGGTTTTTTAAGTCTTCTGTAATTAATTTTCTTATTCTTGGCAAATGATCATCTTTCCCTATGACTTCTTTAATCGCAGAATCAAGAGGCATCGCATGAGCTTTTAAATCGCTTTTTTTAAAATCAGACCCTCCTTCTTCTAATTCCTCCTCTGGGACAGAAGCAAGTTGACTAATATCTATTTTAGTAATTTGTGGATTAATAGTATTTAAAATTAAATGAGCTGAAAAAGCTAAAACAACCCCAACAAGAGCAGAAAGCATCATCTTTTTTGCTCTTTTTGATTTTGAAGCATTAGCGCCAGCTGTAAAATAAAGAAAACCTCCATATATTAGAGCCCCAAAAATAATTAATGAGGCAAGAAATAGGAGGAAATTATAGGCATAGTTGATATAAGAAATTAAGCCACCTTCTGCAGTAGGTTGAACTCCTTCTCCTAACTCAGGATAAGCAACTTCAAGAGGGACTTCTTGAGCAAAAAGATACAAAGGAATAAGGAGTAAAAATCCTATTAAAAAGAAGAGGTTCTTTTTGTTCCTTAATAAACTCATATTATTAAATGATTATACCACAATTAAAAACCTTAATAAAATTATTTTAAGTTCTTTGTTAATCTGATCCAATCTTCAATTTTTAAAGTCTCTGCTCTTTGCTTATTCTGAAGGTTAATTTTAGAAAAAATGGTTTTAATCTCTTCTTTTTTAAAATCTAATTCACTAGATAAATTATTAACTAATTTTTTTCTTTTGTGTCTAAATCCTGCCCTAGCTATTTCAAAGAATTTATTTTGAAATTCTTTAGAATCTACAAAAGAACCATATTCTACTTTTAAGTCTTTTGGAATAATTTTTACTATTCCAGCATCTACCTTAGGAGGAGGATAAAAATAATTTTTAGAAAAGTATTCTATTTTTTGAGGTGTTGCATAAAATTGAACAGATAAAGCAGGCAAGCTCATATTAGGAGGATCTGCACAAATTCTTTCAATCATCTCTTTTTGCATTATTACACTAATTAATTTTGGTTTGTTTTCTATTTCTAAAAAGTCTTTTGTAATAACACCAGTAATATAGAAAGGAAGATTAGATACTATCTTGTAATTATTCTCTTTAATTTCAATATCCCTAATGTCTTTATTAATTAATTCTATATTATTAAAAGGAGAGAGAGTATCTTTTAAAACAGGAATTAATCTTCTGTCCTTTTCTACGGCTATTACTTTTTTAGTTTTTTTAGCTAATTCTTTAGTTAAGACTCCCAAGCCTGGCCCTATTTCTAAAATAGTATCCTCTTTTTTAAGATCAGCTGAATTTAGTAAAAGAGTAAGAGCTCTTTCATTAATTAAAAAATTCTGTCCTAATTTATGGATAGGAGCAAGATTATGATTTTTTAATATTTTTTTAATTTCTTTTTTAGAGCAAAGATTCATTTTATTAAAAAAAGAGGCGAAAATCGCCTCTTTTAGAACTTACATTTTTATTTCATTTTACCAGCTGATATAAGAACCGAGTTGATACTTTGAAAGTGGATTTACTGTAGTGTTGCTTAATAGGTCAAAGTGTAAATGGCAACCTGTTGTTAAACCAGTGGTTCCCATATATCCAATCTGTTCTCCCTGAGATACACTATTTCCTGTAGTTACATTAATTCTTGAAAGATGAGCATACATTGTTATTAATCCATTGTAATGCTCTACTTTTACATAATTTCCAGCTGGCCAGCTATTGTATCTAACTTCTATTACTCTTCCTCCTGCTGCAGCAACAACTGGTGTTCCACAATTATTAGCTACATCAACTGCGTTATAAAAGTGTCTCTTTTGTGTAATTTTTCCTGTAGTAGGAAGAATAAAGTAGGAGTTAGGAACATTACTACTCTGTGAGCTAGCATAGTATCTCTTTTGAATTTGTTCAGCTCCAGGAAGAATTAAGATATCTCCTTTGTAAATCTCTCCTTTATCTTCTAATTCATTAAAAGAGCTAATTTTGTCAGATTCAATATTGTATTTAGCAGCTATACCAGAGACAGTTTCTCCTCTTTTAACAAGATGCATAACTCCATCTACTGGAAGAATAGTTAATCTTTCTCCAGGAGTAAGGGTTGAGTTTTTACTAATATCATTTGCCCAAAGAATTGTATTAACACTTATGCCGAACTTTTCAGCAATAGAAGATAGAGTATCTCCTTCTTTAATAACATATTCTGTAATTCTTTTTCTTGTATGAGAAGGGCTAGATTTTCCTTGATTACTTTCTCCAACAATAGATCCTAACACTTGAGGCTCTACAGTTACTGGTGGAGTAGCTGGATAAATATTATTTTCATTTACTAAAATTAGTTCTGGGGATTCAATAACTCCAGAGTTACTATTAGCCCTTAAAACAGGTTTGAAATTTTTAACGATTTTTTCCTCTTCTACAGCTTGATGAGGGTGAATAAAGAGAGCCCCCATTAGAAGAGTGATTAATAGAAATCCGAATAAATATTTTCCTTTTTTTATTACGCTAAATAGCGATGATATCATAAAAATTGGTTATTCTTTTTTAGTGATACATTTAATACATTTTTGTGCTTCGGGAGAAGCTCTCAACCGAGCTTCCTCAATTTCTTCGTTACAATCTTCACATATACCATAGTTTCCCTCTTCCATCCTCCTTAAAGCCTTCTTAATATCCTTTAATTTGAGCTCTAAGGCGTATTCTATTGGAAGTAGAGTACTAAACTCTTCCACTTCATCTTCCTCCGTGTCAAGGTCATTTAGTCCTAAATTGGGGTATTTAGTCTCCCAATCGCCTTCTAGGTCTGGATTTTCCTTTGCAAACTTAGAAAGAGACTTTTCAATCTCTTTTTCCTCTTTTTTTAGTTTTTTTCTTAATTTTTCCTTTATATTCTGTTTCATACCCTTTTTATATTATATATACTATTGATTTAATTTTTTCAAGACCTCAAGCATACTTTCGCCAGAAGTAGTGAAAATTAATTTGTCTTCAACAATAGACCAACAAATGCCATAATTATCATTTAAAGTAAGATAGCGGAAGGTTTTTCCTTGAGAAGAAGCAGATTTAAAACTTCCTACTGCAGTAATATTCATATCTTCTAATTTAGTAAAAAAGCTTTGTAAATCATTTAGCATAGTTTCTTCCCAATTTCTCATTATATCATTAAGTGAGGTAGGATTAGAAGTTTTTGCTACAAAACCTAATCGTTTTCCAGTCTGAGAAGCATAAACAAAGAGAGTAAAGTCTCCTTCTATATCAGAGTAGAAATTATCTGGAGCTGAAACTTCTGTAGCATTAAAAAAATCTCTTAAAGTTGTTCCTTGTAAAACTAATTCTGTAAATTCATTTTCTGGATAGCTTTCTTTCAAAAACTCTTTAACTAAAGGAACTATTTGAGCTGTACTAGTTGGATTAACTTCTTTTTTAAGATCAATTGGAAAAACAGGAGTTGTTGTTCCTTCTGTAGTAGTGGTTGTACTAGTAGTAGCAGGAGTACTAGTTGTGGTTTCAGGTTCAGTTACTGCACCGCTAGTAGTAGCAGGAGTACTCGTTGCTGGGGGTTGAGTTTCTTCTGGAGAACGAGAACCAAAATACCAGTAAAGAAAACCAACCATTAATCCAATAAGTAAAATTACTACTCCAGCGACTATTATTCTGACAAATATTTTACTCTTTTTTGAAGGTTTTTGTTTTTTATCAAAATCTAGATCCTCAGGATAAGGCACTTCCCTACCAAAGTCTTCTTCTCTTTCTTTAACTTTTTCTATCTTCTCTTTTTCCTCTTTATCTTTATCTTCTTTCTTTTTACTAACTTCAGGAAGACCTTTTTGTTTGGCTTCTTGAATTATTTTATTAACAACAGCTTCTGTTTCTTGTTTTTCTCTTTCTCTTTCTTCTTTAGAAAGAGGTTCTGGTTTTTCCTTTGTTTCTGTCTCTTTTTTAGGCTCAGGCTCTGGTTCTGGTTTTTCTTCGGATGGCTGTTCAATCTCTTCTTTCTCTGGACGTGGAGTTGGTTCTTCTTTTGGTTCTTTCGGAGCATCAATCTCCTCCTCTTTTTCTTCAGGCTCAGGCTCAGGAGTAATCTCTTCTTTTATTTCGGTCTCTTCAGGTTCAGGTTCTTCTTCTGGTTCTTTGGGAGTATCAACCTCTTCTTCCTTAGGCTCAGGTTCAGGAGCAGACTCTTCTTTTTCTTCTTCAATATCTAATTTATCATTTATTACGCTAAGCTCATTTTTTAGTTCTCTAATCTTGTTTTTAACATCTTCTTCGGTTTGGGTTAATTCTGTTCTAGTGCCCTCGAGTTCTTTAAGGTCTTCATTAACGTTCCATTTTTGTTTCTCTATTTCTCTTCTTTCCTCTTCTAGCTCCCATCGTTTTTCCTCAATTTGTTTCTTTTTGTCTCTATCACTAACCTCTTCTTCTCTTTTCTCCAATTGAGATATTTCTTTTTCAACCTGTCTTTCCTGCTCTTTAAGATCTTCTAATTCTTGTCTAATATCAGAGATCTTATCAGTCAGCTTATTTACCTTTTTAGTAGGAGATGATTTTTTATTAGAAAGGTCCCATAATTTTTCCTTTATATTCTGCCTTTTAACTCTTAGTTCAATTTGTTCTTTTTTATCTAAAACTTTCTTCTCTCTTTCTCGGAGAGTTTTTTGTTTACTATTTAAATCCCTTATTCTGTTTTCAATTTTTGTTAACTCCTTTTTCTCTTCTTTAAGATCATCTTCTAATCCCCACCTTTCTTCTTCTTCATTTTTTACTTGCTTCTCTAAATCCCATCTCTTTTGATCTAATTCTTTTTTCTTTTCATCTTTCTCTGTTTTTCTCTTTTCATTCTCTAATCTCTCAATCTCTTCCTCTTTCTTATTTGTCTTTTCTTTTAAATTCTTTATTTTGTTTTTAGTTTGTTCAATAGTTCGCTCTTGATCCCTCTTTTGGCTAAGAAGTTTTTCTCTCTCTTGTGTTATTGAAACAAACTCCTTTTCTAGTTCTTCTTGTTCTTTTTCTACCTCTTTTTCTTTTTCTTCATAATTAGCCTCTTCTTTCTCAGGTTCAGGCTTAGTCTCTTTTTCTTCATAATTAGCCTCTTCTTTCTCAGGTTCAGGTTTAGGTTCAGGCTCAGGAGTAGATTCTTCTTTTTTCTCTACTTCTACCTCTTTTTTAATCTTCTCTCTCTTTTTTCTGTCTTTCTCTCTTTCTTCGGCTCTTCTTTTGGCTGCCTCTCTTATTCTTTTAATCTCCTCAAATTCCTTTTCTCGTCTTTCTTTCTCTTCTTCCTTTTTCTCTTTTTTCTCCTCAGGCTCCTTTTCTAGTTCTTTTTTCTTTGGTTCTTCATCAGCTAAACTTGAAAGCTCTTCACTCTTTTTACGAGCTTGTTCTTCCTTCGCCTTTCTAATATCCTCGTCCATTGTCCTTATTTTATTTTGATCAAGAGGTTTTTGTTCTTCAGCCATTTTAGTTATTTTTTATCTGAGCTATTTTTTGTTTAATATTATCTTCTTTATCTCTAAGATCTTCAAACTCAGAACGAATCTCTTCTCTTTCTTTTTTAAGTTTTTTGCTTTTTCTCTTTAAATCCCATTTGTCTTGTTCTAGTTTTCTCCTCTCCTCCTCTAAATCCCATCTCTTTTCTTGAAGCTCCTTTCTTTTTTCTGTATCACTTGTTGATGATATCTTTTCTTTTAACTCTTTAATCTTTTTTCCTTTTTCTCTTTCTTTAATTAAAGTATTGCTCAATTTTTGCCCTACTGCAGAAAGTTTTTTATGAGTTTCTTGTTCTCTTTTCTTGTAAGGTTCCTCTTCTTCCAAAACAGAAAGAAGATTTTTTTTAAACTTAAATATTTTTTTACTTTTTTCAGTTTTAGCCTCCTCTTCTTTTAGATCTTCTAGTTTTTCTCTTAAGCGTTCTTCTTTTACTGATAAGCGGTGAAGTTCAAGATCGTGCTGAGAAACTTTTTCTCTAATATCTTCAGCCTCGGAATCAATTTCCCATTTCTTTTGTTCAATCTCTTTTCTTTTATCTTCCAATCCCCATCTTTTCTTTTCAATTTCTTTTAATTTTTGATCATCTTCTGTTTCACTCTCTTTTTTATCAATTTCTTTCTTTTTTATTTCAATCTCCTTTTCTTTTTCTAAGATAGAACTTAATCTTTCCTCTTTAAATTGATCTAATTTATTTTGCCACTTTTCTTTCTTTCTCTTCTCTTCCTCTTCTTTTGCTTTAATTTCTTCGATCTTTCTTCTTAACTCTTTCTCCTCTTCTGTAATTCTACTCTTTTTTCTATTAAAAGAATCAACATCCTTATCTTGAATGTCTTTTTCTAATTCTTCCTTTTTGTAATTATTGTTTTCTTCTGTCATTTTGAATTTTTATTGATAACCTCTTCTAGGCTTAAATTTATTCTTCCTTGGTCATCAATAGAAATTACTTTAGCTTTTACTGTATCCCCTATATTCAAAACCTTTTCAACATTTTCAACATAATCAGAAGAAAGCTCTGAAATATGAATCAAGCCTTTTTTGCCAGGAGCAATTTCTACTAAGGCTCCAAAGTCAAAGATCTTCTTTACTTCTCCTTTAAATATTTCTCCAGGCTCTACTTCTTTTGTAATAGTTTTAATTTGTTTAACTGCTTTTTCAACATTTTCCTTTTCTGTTCCAGTAACAAATACTCTTCCATCATCTTTAATATCAATATCTACTTCAAAGGTTTCAATTATCTTGTTAATAACTTTTCCTTTGGTTCCAATTACAGCACTAATCTTTTCAGGGTCAATCTTAATTAGCTCAATAGATGGAGCAGTAGGTGAAAGCTCAGGGCGAGGCTTATCAATGGTCTTTTTCATTTCCTTTAAGATTGTAAGGCGAGCCTTTTTAGCTCTTTTTAAAGTTTCTTTTATTATTTCTTTATTTAGTCCATCAACTTTTACATCTAACTGAATTGCAGTAATTCCATTTTTAGTTCCAGCAACTTTAAAGTCCATATCACCATGGTGATCTTCTGGACCTTGAATATCTGTTAAAATTTTGTAGTCATTTTCTTTTTTAATTAATCCCATAGCAATTCCAGCAGCAGGAGTTTTAATAGGAACTCCTCCGCTCATTAAAGCTAATGAGGTTCCTGAAATTGAAGCTTGAGATGTAGAACCATTAGAAGAGAGTATTTCTGTTACAACACGAATTGTATAAGGAAAATCTTCTCCTGAAGGAAGAAGCGGTCGGATTGCTTTTTCTCCTAGCATTCCATGCCCTATCTCTCTTCTACCTGGAGCACGTAGTCTTTGAACTTCTCCAACACTATATGGTGGAAAGTTGTAATGATGCATAAAGCTTTTTTCGCCAACCTGTTCCATTTCCTGGATAGTCTTTACGTCTCCAGGTGAGCCAAGAGTAAGAATAGAAAGCGCTTTTGTCTTTCCTCTTCTAAAGAGACCAGAACCATGTACTTTTGGAAGTAAATCTATTTTACATTCCAAATCTCTTACTTGATCTAATTCTCTTCCGTCTGGTCTTTGTTCTTTTTCTAAAATATTTTGATGAACTATTTCATCAATTTTTTTATCAAAATAATCCTTAATGAAGGAAAGCTCTTTATCTGTATCAAAATCCTCTTCTAAGGATTCTACTAATTCATCTTTAAGATCAAAAACCTTATCCATGTCTCCTTCATCAAGAAGTTTTTCAAGTTTATCTCCTAAAAAGTCTTCAATTTTACTTTCAATTTCTTCTTTGTTTTCAACTTCTTTAATTTCAATCTTTTCTTTTCCTTTCTTCTTCTTAATTTTCTCTGTTAGCTTAATCAATTTCTCAATTTCTGGAAGAGCTTTATCAATAGTAGTTAAAACTTCATCTTCTTGAACCTCTTTTCCATCTGATTCAATCATATTTATTAGAGTATCTTTTTCAGATGGAACTCCAGCAACAAAAAAGTCTAATTCTCCTTCCTCTCTTTCTTTATAGGAAGGATTAATTATATATTTGTCTTCTTTTTTGCCTACTCTTACTCCACCAACTGGGCCATCCCAAGGAATGTCAGAAATAGATAGAGCCACAGAAGCTCCTATCAATCCTAATACATCAGGATCATTTTCTTCATCCCAAGATAGGCAAGTAATTATTATTTGAACTTCTCTTTTTAAATTTTTTGGAAATTGAGGACGAATCGCCCTATCAATTGCCCTAGCTGTTAATTTAGCTTCAGTAGAAGGGCTGGTTTCTCTTCTAATAAAACGAGAACCAAAAATTTCTCCTGCTGCGTAATATTTTTCTTCGTAGTTTACACTAAGAGGAAAGAATCCCATATACTTATCTTCATCTGACATTGCTGCAGTTACTAAAACAGTTGTGTCTCCTTGTTGAACTATACAGCTTCCATTTGCTTGTTCTGTTAAGTCCGTAGTGTCAATTTTAATTTTTTCATCTCCCAGGTCTAAACTAAAGGTGTTTTCTTTTTTATCAAACATTGTTTCTATTTCTATTAATTAATTTAACAAGAATTTTTTGGTGTTTTCTTCAAGGTCAATAAATTCATCTGCGGCTTCTCTTAGCTCTGCAGAAGAAGATCGGCCAAAGGCCATTACTTCTACTTTTTTGCCTTGATTTTTAAGATATTCAGCCAAAGGAGCAAAGTCTCCATCGCCAGAAACTAAAACAACCGCATCTACACTAGAAGCGGTTTTAATTGCATCAACTGTAATTCCAACATCCCAGTCTCCTTTTTTAAGACCACCATAAAATTCTTTAAGAGGTTTAACTCTAATTTCGATTCCTAAACTAGTTAAAGCATCGAAAAAGGCCTTTTCCTCTCCTTTGTCTGTTTTTATTACGTAAGCAAAAGCTCTGATTAAACTTCTAGAGCCAACTGCAGCATCTAAAACCTTCCCAAAGTCTACTCGTGATTGATAAAGATTCTTAGCTGAGTGATAAAGATTTTGAGTGTCAATAAGAACTGTAACCCTTTGGTTTTTATGTTTTATTGGCATTATTTCTTCTTCTTAAGATTAAGTTTATCAACAATCAAATTATATCTTTTCTCACTCTTGTCTTTAAGATAATTCAATAAAGACCTTCTTTGAGAAACTAATTTCAAAAGTCCATTTTTGCTATGAGTGTCTTTAGGGTGAGTTTTAAGATGCCCTAACAACTGATCAATTCTTTCAGTTAAAAGAGCAAGCTGGACTTCTGGAGAGCCAGTGTCTTTTTCGTGCAATTGATATTTTTCAATTATTTCTTCTTTTTCTTGTGATGATAACATGATATTTTTATTCGTTTACATTGATTAATTCTAACTTATTATTCCCGAAAAGTAAAAAGGATTTAGACTGTACTTGTCTATGTGCCCCTGGAAGGATTCGAACCCACGTCAACGGCTTAAGAGGCCGCTGCTCTACCATTGAGCTACAGGGGCTTTTTTTATAATGCTTCTCCTCCAGGATTAGGAGGTTTTACACAAGCTCCATCTATTGTCCAATTACAGTCATTTCTGTTATTACATTCTGCTTCATTATCTATTGCAGGACAAGCTACTCTACATCCACTTGTGGTCCATTCACAATCTGATCTGTCTTCGCATTCCGAAGGGGAAGCAATATCTCCACAAGAATCTTGGTCGAGATCCCCAGCATCATAAGTAGGATTAGCTTCAACCTGACAATTCACCTGAGACCAACCTCCATTTTCTAATCCAGTCCAACTCTTAATATCTAAAACGGTAAAAAACATATTTACTATTACCCAACTTCCATAAACTATTAGAAGTCCGATTGCTAGAGAAGTTCCAATTTCTTGTGATTTACTAATTTTTTTAGGATCACCTTGGGAAAAAATAAAGAGGAAACCAGCGACTATTGCAAGAATTACAGCAATTGGAGGAACTATTCTAAACCAAACAAAGTCTAAAATTCCATTAATTAATACAAATAGATGACAAAACTGACAAGGAATTTCTTTTTGTGTGCCATTTAAACTTACTTCTTTTCCACAAGGAACTAAACCTTCATATTCAACTGTCCCCTCATCGGTCTGATACGTTCCTGCTAAAGCAGCAGTAGGAAAAAGTAAAAGACCAATAATTAGAAACAGTGAAAATTTTTTAAAAAAATTAAACATATATTTTTAATTAATATTTCCCTCTTCTATTCCTTATTCTAATATTCTTTCCCTCTTTAATCAAAGAAATTATTTTATTCAACTGCAGTCCAATTTGTCTGATTATAACTTCTAGTATCTATGTGAACAAAGTTTTCGTCTGGATAAAGACTAATACCTCCAGTCCAACCTCCATTATTTCTGTTTCTTAATAGAGAGTAATAAAGATCAGAAACATCAGTATCAGAAGTTGTAATATCCAACGCCATATTTCTCATATGGTAACTTGCATCTGCTCCACCTATGCTACTGTTATAATCATGATCTCTATAGCCAGAAGTTACTCTAATATCCCATCCGTTTTGATCTATTGCTATTCTCTGGACAACTTTAGCAGTAGGAACCATCATTCCCCAACAATGAGTTGGATCTCCTTCAAAAACAGGAGGGATTGTAGCTGTTCCGCCTGCATTGGCTATTTCAGAAGCAAAACTAGGATTTATTCCTTGAGTAATAAGCCAATTTCTATAAACATCAACATTTGTTCTTCCTCCTACTCCTAGAGAACTTTTCATTTCAGGAGTGGCTATAGCTCCCTTGCTTAGATTACTAGTTCGGCATTCCATACCAGGATTGTCTTCATCTTCTTCGGGTTCTTCTTCAACCATCCCTCTATCACTTGTTTGTATATCAGCGCTTTCATAAGTTGAATGAGTTGTAATTTCACAATTTATTTCAGACCACCCCCCATCTGTCAAACCGGTCCAGGCTTTTACATTAAGGAAGGAAAAAAGCAGATTCACTATCAACCAACTTCCATAGACTAGTAAAAAACCAATTATTATAAAAGTTGCAATTTGCTGAGCTCTTTTAATTCTCCCAGGATTACCTCCTGCGAAAAAGAATAAGGCTCCAGCGACTATTGTAAGAATTGCAATAAGGGTCGGCGCTACTGTAAACCAGAGAAAATCTAAAATTCCATTGAATAAAACTAGTAAATGACAAAACTGACAAGGGACTTCAGTGTCAGTTAAAGGCCCACTACAATTACCATCTTCATCTTCTCCGCCTAAATGAATTTTTTTCCCACAAGGGACTAATCCTTCAAAACAAACAGTGCCTTCATCTGCGGTTTCATAAGTTCCTGCTAAAGCAGTAGCAGGAAAAAGAAAAAGACTAATTAAGACTATTAGCACTATTTTTCTAAAGAATTCTTTTTGCATAAAGGTTTAGGTAGGTGTACCCCCGGTAGGATTCGAACCTACAATCGCCGCGTCCGAAGCGCGGAGTCGTATCCAGTTGGACTACGGGGGCTCTGCCTAAAAAATAAAGGTTAAATTTAGTTTTACTAAATTCAATTATACAACAAATTTGAGGCCTAAACAAGTTGAAAAGAACGTCCTTTTTACTCTCAAGAAGTATACCACTTTTTGAAGATTTGTAAACTCATTTTGAGAAAAAGTAATTTTAAGATAATATTAATAGTAATGAAAGTACCAAAAGAAGTATTAGAAATAGTTAAAAAATTAAAAGAAAACGGGTTTAAAGCCAACCCTGTTGGAGGGTGTGTGCGTGATTTTTTGATTAATAAAAAACCAGATGATTGGGATATCACAACAGATGCAAAACCAGATGATATTACAGAGATATTTGAAAATTATTTTATTAATAATGAATTTGGAACAGTTACTATTCTCACAGAAAGTAAAGATCCTGCTACAAAAGAAATAGAGATTACTCCTTATAGGACAGAAAAGGAGTACAGCGACAGTAGACATCCAGATGAAGTGGAATGGGTTTCTTCTATTGAAGAAGATTTAAAAAGAAGAGACTTTACTATTAATGCTATGGCTTTTGATATAAGAGAAAAACAAGAAAAAGTTACAGAAAAAGACGTTTTAGTAGTAGATGATTTGGCTATTAAAATTATAGATCCTTTTGATGGCAGAAAAGATCTAAAAAATGAAATTATTCGTACGGTTGGAGATTCTCAAGAGAGGTTTAAAGAGGATGCTCTCCGTCTCTTAAGAGCAGTAAGATTTTCTGCTGTTTTAGGTTTTAAAATAGAAGAAAAAACCCAAAAAGCAATTAAAGAAGACGCAGAGTGGCTTGAATCAATTTCCAAAGAAAGAATAAGAGATGAATTTTTAAAGATTATTAACTCAGAACAAGCAGCAGAAGGAATTAGGAAATTAAGAGAAACAGGCCTTTTAGAGTATATAATTCCAGAATTTGAAGAAACTTATGGGGTAGATCAAAACAAACACCATATTTATAATGTTTACGAACATCTTGTAAGGTCTTTAGATTATGCTGCTAAACAAGGTTATAGTACAGAGGTTAGAATGGCTGCCCTATTGCATGATATTGGGAAACCACAAACTAAAGAAGGAAAAGGGGAAGAAGCTACTTTTTATAATCACGAAGTAGAAAGTGCAGAAATAACAGAAAAAATTCTAAAACGTTTAAAGTTTTCAAATAAAGAGATTAAAAAAATTAAAAAATTAGTCAGGTGGCATCTTTTCTATTACAACGTAGATGAAGTTGGGAAATCTTCAGTAAGGAGACTAGTTAGAAAAGTAGGTCCAGAAAATACAGACGAATTAGTTAAATTAAGAATGGCTGATAGAATTGGATCTGGAGTTCCAAAAGCAAGACCTTATAAGCTAAGACATTTAGAGTACATGATAGAGAAGATAAAACAGGATCCAATCTCAACGGACAAGCTAGAAGTGTCCGGACATGACATTATGGAAATTCTAGACATCAAGCCGGGGCCCAAGGTAGGACATTTCCTAACTATTTTACTTGAAAAAGCACTAGAAGACCCGGAAATAAACAAAAAGGAAAATCTTAAAAAAGAAATAAAAAAGATAGGAAAATTAGATGATAAAGAGATAAAGGAAAAAGCTGAAAAAGCAAGAGAAAAAATAGAAGAAGTAAAAGAGAAAAGAGACAAAATGAAAAAAGAAAAATACTGGTTAAAATAAAAATCAAGACACCTTTTGAAAGGCACTTATGAACTCTTTTGAAAAAAGCGCAATTAAAAAAATATTAGATTCTATTAAGAAGAATCAAGAGATTGTACTAAGTCTTCCTACAGGGAAAACCCCGCTTCCTATTTATGAAAAATTGATAGAGAAATACAAACAGGGAGAAATTGATTTTTCAAAGGTTACTGTTTTTCAGCTTGATGAACTTCTTGGTATCCCTAAAGATAGCAAAAACTCTTACCAAAAATATCTAAAGGAAAAATTTTTAAACCATGTAAATATTAAAGAGAAGAATTGTTATTTTTTCGATAATGCAGCAGAAGATTATGGAAAAGAAGGAAAAAGAATAGAAAACCTAATTAAAGAAAAAGGAGGGATAGATCTACAAATTTTAGGCGTAGGAAAAGTTGGACACATTGGATTTAATGAGCCAACAATAAGAATAGATTACAATTTTTTTGAAAACCCAGAAGAAGAGAAGGTTAAAAATTACAATAAATTTATTTTAAGTGCTTCAATAACACAGTACGAAAAAATAATTGAAGGAATTTGGCAACTAAAAGAAAAAGTAAGAGAAGAAATTATTAAAGAACTACCTGATAAACCAGGAAAAGAGGAATTAGTTAATAAAATAAAAAATCAAAAATTAACTTTCTTTATAGCAAAAGAACAACTTAGAGAAGAACTTGAACTTCCTTCTAAAAACATAGAACTAAAAGAATTTGAGAAAGCCTTTAATAATTCTACTCACGTAGAAGAATTATCTTTACCTACTATTAAAAGCAAAGCGGGTTCTTTTGATGACTTAAGTAAAATGCCAGTAAGAGCTATTACACTTGGGACGGGAACAATTTTAAATTCTAAAAAAATTATTTTTCTTGCAAGTGGAGGAAGGAAGGCTAAAATAATTAAGAAAACCCTAGAAGAGCCGATTTCAGTTAATTGTCCAGCTTCACTTTTAAGAAATCATTCTGATACTAGTTTTGTCTTAGATGAAGCTGCAGCTAGTTTACTTTCTTTAAAGGAGACAAAAACTAAAAGATGGAAGATTAAATCCTTTTTAAAAGAAAAATATCTTTCTTTAGTAGACAAAAAAAGATATTTAACAATTGATTTGGGAGGAACTTATTGTAGAGCTTCTCTTCGAGATGAAGAAGGAAAATTATTATTCTCACCTATTAAGGTAAAAACTCTTGCCACTGAAGAAGAGGAAGTTATTTTAAATCAGATTGTAAAATTAGCCACTCCTCTATTAAAAATTGGAGGTCCAGAAAAAACAAAGATATTATTGGCTACTGCAGGAAAAGTCAATGAGAAAAAAGGAATTATCGAAGAATCTAGGAATCTAGGATTAAAACATTTTCCCTTAAAAGAAAAATTAAAAGAAAGGTTACCTTTTCTGGCTAGTGAAATAAAGATCACAAATGATATAGTAGCCGCGTGGCATGGAGAGAAAAAAATAGTTGAGAATACTAATTTTGTTAGTTTTTATGCTTCCACCGGAATAGGAGGAGCTTTTAAAAATGTCAATCTTGAACCAGGTTGGAGTATAGGACTTTCTTTAGATGAGGAAGAAGAAGTAAAAGCAGCAAGATTTTTAGGACAAAAAGAAGAAGGTTTTTATAAAAAAGGAGAATTAAGAAAAAGTGAATACTTTTTAGAAGATTTAGCAGGCGGTCCAGCACTTATTACTTTTGCTAAAGATCATGCATCAAGTTTTCCTAAGAGCAGTTTAGCTCAAAGGATAAAGAAAGGAGAAGTAGAAAACATTCCAGCAGAATTAGGTAAAAAAGCAAAAGAAGGAAGTTCTTTTGCAAGATATTGCTTAAAAAGTTGTGGAAAGTATGCGGGAATTGGAATTGGATTAATTTACAATCATTTTTATAAATCTGAAGATGCTTTTTTAGATGATGATACTAAGTTTTTTGTTAATGGATCAGCCGGATTAGATACTTTTTATTTCAAAGGGATAAAAGCAGGAGTTAAAAAAGCGAATAAATTATTTGAAAAAGAACTTTCTCTTAATAATGTACTTCATTCTAAATTTAAAGATTCTACAGAAGGAGTACAAAAAGGACTTGTTTTTTATTACCAAAGTTTAGAAGAACAAAAAGGAATTCTCCCAAATACAGAATCTAATATTTTACTTTCTGATAAGAACCTCCCCTCTTATTTAAAAGTCTGGCCTATTATTACGGGAAGAGAGATTATTGTTTTAGAGGAACAAAAAGGAAATGCAGAAGTTTTTGCCGGGAATTTAATTCATAAATTAGAAGAAAAAAATGTAGTAAAGAGGATTTCTATTAATGATTGGAAAAGGAAAAAGTTTAATCCGGATTTAATTTTAGCTCCAGAAAATCAAGAAATTGATTTTGAAGGAGAGATACTTTTTTATAGAAAGTTCCCGCCTACTAAGGAAGAATTAGAATTTAATACTTTCTTTAAGTTTAATTCAGCTGAGGACCTACTAAAGTCAATCAGGACTTATGAAAAAGAATTGGAAAGAACTAGATATGATCTAGGAAGTAAATTGCTAGTTAACTATTATGGGGAACTATTAAAATATTTTTCTTTGACAAATAGTAAGTTTGCACACGTCTTTAATATTAAAAAAGTTGAAAAAGTAGAGAAAAAAGATATTAAAGGATTAAGTTCCATAAAAAATATTATAAAAAAGAAAAAAGGGAAAAATATTTTTATTTCTCCCCATGCAGATGATATGGAAATTAGTGCAGGAGCTTTAATAAAATGGATGCTAAAAGAAGGAAAAGAGGTAGAAAACTGGATAATTACTGAAAGTCACAATGAAGAAAAAAGAAGAAAAAAGGAAGCAGAAGATGCGAGTAAAGTTTTATCTACTACTAATAATAAGCTTAAGCTAGACTTTATGGGTTTTGACAAAGAAAACCTTTCAAAAGAAGAAGCTAAAGATAAAATAAGATATCGAATTAAAGACATTAAAGATTTAAAAACAGTATTTTTGCCTTCTCCAAAAGACTCTCATCCTACTCACCAAAAAGTGAGAAAATTAGTAGAAGAAATGTTTTTAGAACAAAAAAATGATTTTCTTATCATATATTATCCTTCTCCTTGGGCTGGAGAATATAATACTTACTACTTGAGTGATAAAAATTACGGGAAAGACAAAAAATCTAAGATAGCTTCATTATTAAAAATGAGTCTTGGAAAAAGCGGAATTTTAGGAGAACTATGTGGAGACTTTAAAGAAAAAGGCTACTTTGGAAATTACTTAGAACAATTTAAAAGAAATTAAAGCTTAAAATCAACTCCTATTACATCTAGAGTTACTACTTCTGCTCTTGTTTTTAATAATTTAGCTAAACTAGGATTAGTTCTATTTCTATCACCCGAGACTAATTCCTTGATATAAAGGCCAGCTTCTCCTTTAATTTCAAGCGTAATTTCTTTAGGAGCGAAATCTAAAAGTTTTATTTTTTTTACTTCTCGTTCTCTTATTAAATCTGATCTTCTGTGGGAAACTCTTCTTGGAGTTCTTTGTTTAATAGTATCTTTTTCTAATTTAGAAAGAACTTTTTTTAATTGTTCTTTTTTAACTTTTTCTTTTAAATTTACTTTGATTCTATAGGTTTTATCTGGGCGAGCCGATTTTATTTTCTGAATAATGTCTTTTTCGACATAAGTAAGGCTATTTACTTCTATTTTTCCTTGGTTTTCTTTGTTTAACTTTTTTTCTGCTTTCCTTAAATCAATTTTTCTTTTTTTAGGGTTACTTATTTCTGCGACAAAAGGTCTTCCGTTTCCAAGCATTTTTGCATCTATATCCTCTCTTCCAGCCCCATGAAACTTTAGTTCATCTCCTTTATATAGGCTTAAAATTGAATTTTCCATTAAGCCTTGGACTGAAGATTGATATTGTTTACCTGTAAAATTACATTCCTTACACCCCTTTCCTCTGCATTTCCTACAATGCCATTTTGTTTGAGGGATCCCCCTTTCTAGTTTTTTGTATCTACCGTAAATATAGACAGATTTTATTTGGAGCTCAATTTTATCTTTATCTAAATCAAGGATTAACATTAGGTCTGGATTTTTAAAGTCAACTACTTTATCTGTATTCTTTTCTATCCTTTTACCTAATTTCATTTTAAGCTCTTTAAAATCCTTTTTCTCAGAAGAACGAACGCCCAATAGAAATGAGTTAAATTCGTAGCCTTCAAACTTGTTTAAAATTTTGTTATAGAGTTTAATTTCAGTCATAAATTTTCTTTTAATTACACTTGAAATTATATCTTTTTTGTGCTATTTTTTAAAGTAGGAAAGGTCGCATGTCCCTTAATAATTTAACCATTTATTAAAACATGTTAGTACCATTTGATCCCTTCAAAAACTTAGATAGTTTTTTTGAAGAAGATGACTTTTCCTCTTTAATCTCTTCTCCTAAAATGCATAAGATAGCTCGAATGAATATTGAAGAAAAAGATAAAGACATAGTTGTCGAAATGGAGGTGCCTGGAGTGAACGCAGAAGACATTGATATCTCACTTGAAGGGAATATTTTAAGAGTTAGAGCAGGCAAAGAAGAAAGCAAAGAAGAAGGTGGAGAAGACAAAAATTATCATAGGAGAGAATTTAGAAGACACTACTTTGAAAGAGCAGCGCGATTACCTTCAAAAGTAAAGGCAGATCAAGCAGAAGCAGATTATAAAAATGGAGTTTTAACTCTTACAGTTCCGAAGAAGGAAGAAGAGAGAAGAAGAGAAGTAAAAGTTAAAGTAAACAAATAGGAATTTTAATCAGCCCCTGACTTCTCGGTCAGGGGTTGAAAAAGGGCCTGTAGCTCAATCGGCAGAGTATATCATTCGCATTGATAAGGTTGCTGGTTCAAATCCAGCCAGGTCCACCTTGACAAGACCAGTACTTTTGTTAATTTATAAGTAAGAGTTGTCCGCACTAGATGCGGACCTCTTTTTTCTAGAGTACGTGGTTAAAAATTAAATATTAATTAAATTAAAAATATGGACTTAAAAGAATTTAAATCAGCTATTCAACAAATTTCTGAAGAAAAAGATATTCCGAAAGAAAAAGTTCTAAATGGAATAGAACATGCCTTAGCTGCTGCCTATAAAAAAGATTATGGAAAAAAAGGACAAAAAATTAAAGCTGAATTAGAAGAAAAAACAGGAAAAGTACATTTTTGGAGAGAAAAATTAGTTGTTGATGAAGGAATGGTTTATGAAAACCAAGAAGATAAAGAGGAAGGAAAGAAAAGATTCAACCCAGAAAGGCATATTATGTTAGAAGAAGCAAAAAAAGAAGATCCTGACGTAAAGCCAGGAGATGTTATTAAGACTGACCTTGAAACTAAAAAAGACTATGGAAGAATTGCAGCTCAAACTGCAAAACAAGTTATTATGCAAGAAGTGAGAGAAGCTGAAAAAGAAACACTATTTGAAGAATATAAAGAAAAAGAAGGAGATATTATTTCAGCTGTTATTCAAAGGATTGAAAAAGGAACAGTTTATTTAGACCTTGGAAAAACAATTGGTGTATTACCAAAAGATGAACAAGTAGATGGAGAATTTTATCGTCCTGGTCAAAGAATGAAAAGTTATGTTAAAAAAGTTGAAAGTTCTTCTAAAGGACCTTTAATTGTATTATCAAGGTCCTACCCTAAAATGGTTTCTAAATTATTTGAATTAGAAGTTCCTGAAGTTTCTTCAGGAGAAGTTGAAATTAAAGCTATTGCTAGAGAGCCAGGGTCTCGAACTAAAATAGCTGTTACTACAGATGAAGAAGGGATTGATCCAATCGGAGCAATGATTGGACAAAAAGGAACAAGAGTTATGGCAGTTATTAATGAATTAGGAGGAGAAAAGATCGATGTAATAGAACATTCCGAAGATCCTAAAGAATTTATTGAAAATTCACTTTCCCCTGCTAATATATTAGAAGTAAAGACTCAAGAAAAAAATGAAGCCCTTGTTATTGTTCCAGATGATCAGCTTTCACTTGCAATTGGAAAAGAAGGACAAAATGTAAGATTAGCTGCTAAATTGACTGGATGGAAAATTGATGTAAAAAGTGAAAAAGAAGCAGAAGACGAAATTGAAAAAGCAGAGCCAAAAGAGGAAGAGGAAAAGAAAGATGAAGAATAAAAATTTTAAATTATAAACTAATTAAATTTAAAACATGAATAATTTATTTAAAGATTTAAAACCTGGTCCTAATCCTCCTGAGGAGATTAATGTAGTAATTGATATTCCTCGGGGACAAAGTAATAAGTATGAATATAATGAAGAAGGAGGTTATTTTGAATTAGACAGAACCCTCTTCTCCCCTATGTTCTATCCTTTTGAATATGGATTCGTCCCTCGAACTGCTGCAGGAGACGGAGATAGTTTAGATGTTGCAGTTCTAATGACTTTTAGTACTTTTCCAGGTTGTGTGATTAAAGTTCGCCCAGTAGGTGTTCTAATGATGGAAGACGAAGATGGAATTGATAATAAAATTGTTGCTGTCCCTGTAGATAAAGTTGACCCACGCTTTCAAGGGATACAGAACCTAGAAGATATTGAAGACCATACCAAGAAAGAGCTTCAACTCTTTTTTGAAGATTACAAGAAACTAGAAAAAGGAAAGTATGATCAAGTTAAGGTAAAAGGATGGAAGGATAAAGAATACGCAAAGGAATTAATTGAAAAAGCGATTGAAGATCACAAAAAGTAAAATTAATTAAAGTTAATAAAATTATGGACATTAAATTAGACAACATTTCAAAAAAAGAAGTCGAATTTACAGTAGAATTAGATAAAGACGAATTTAAAGACTATATTGGCAAAGCTGCTGAGCAAATTGGAGAGGAGATGGAAATTGAAGGATTTAGAAAAGGTAAGGCTCCTCAACATGTAGTAATGGAAAAAGCTGGAAAACAAACTGTGTTAAATCAAGCAGCTCAATTAGCTGTTAGAGAAACCTATATGGCAGCAATGAATAAACTAGAACAAGGAGAAGTTGGAGAAGAAGGAAAAGAAGTTCAAATAGTTTCTCAACCAGATATAAATATTGCTAAAATGGCTTTTGACAATCCATTTATTTACAAAGTAAAAGCAGCAAGAATGCCTGATGTTGATTTACCAGACTACAAAGATATTGCTTCTGGAGTTGAAAAAGAAGAAGTTGAAGTAACAGAGGAAGAAATTGAAAACATTAGACAAAGAAAACAAGAAAGAGCAGATGAAGAAAGAAAACAAGAAATATTAGATAAAATTGCAGAAGAAACAGATGTTGAAATACCAAAAGAATTACTTGAAAGAGAAGAAAGAGTAATGTTTGAAAACACAAAGCAGAATATTAAACAGAATCTTGGTATTAGCTTCGAAGATTATCTAGAAAAAATTGATAAAACTGAAGAAGAGTTTAAAAAAGACCTAAGACCAGAAGCAGAAAAAAGAATTACAAACTTCTTAGTTCTTAAGCAGATTGCAAAAGATGAAGAAGTTGAAGTAACAGAGGAAGAAGTTATGGAGGCAATTAAAAAGTCTCAAAAAACAGGAAAAGAAGGAGAATTACCAGAAGGGCAAGCGTTAGAAAGAGCAAAGAGTTATCATAAAGAATTGGTAAGAAACCAAAAAGTATTTGATCTTCTTCAAGAACAAGAGTAATAAATAAAAAATATTATGGCATTAATACCAACAGTAATAGAAAAAGGGAAAAGAGGAGATAGAGCCTATGACATTTATTCTAGGCTCTTGAAAGAAAGAATTATATTTGTTCCTGGTGAAATAAATGATCAGGTAGCAAATACAATAATTGCCCAAATTCTATTCTTAGCCTCAAAAGACCCTAAAAAAGAAATCCAACTTTACATTAATAGTCCTGGAGGATCTGTTACAGCAGGACTAGCAATTTACGATACCATGCAGTACGTAAAACCTACCATCTCTACGGTTTGTGTTGGTTTAGCAGGGTCTATGGCTGCGGTCCTTCTTCTTGCTGGTAAAAAAGGCAAAAGATACGCCCTTCCTAATTCAGAAGTTTTACTTCACCAAGTTATGGGAAAGGCAGGAGGACAAGCAACTGATATTAAGATATCAGCAGACCACATTACTAAGATGAAAAAGAGAATGAATAAGATTATAGCTGGCCACACAGGACAAGAACTTAAGAAGGTAGAAAAGGATACTGATAGAGACTTTTATCTTTCAGCAGAAGAAGCAAAAGATTATGGAATTATTGATAAAGTGATCAAGGAAAAAGGGGCAATGAAATAAAGGAGAATAGAAAATTTTTAAAGGCCCTCTTACAGGCTCAGTAAGGGGGTCTTTTGTTTTGACATCCCCCCTATTATCTTATATAGTAAAATATAGGAATAGAAAAAATTGCGATCGTAGAATGATTAAAATTATTCAACAATTAACGAACTATTATGGATATATACACCCTAGCGATAGGAGCTATTTCCTTAGCGATCGGGGGTGCTTTGGGCTATTACGTTCGTTTGGTTCTCACTAAGAAAAAAGGAACAGCTGTAGAAGAAAAAGCGCGGAAAAGATTAGAGAAAGCAACAGAAAAAGCAAAAAAGGCAATAGAGAGTGCAAAGCGAGAAGCAGAACAGATTAAAAACAGAGCGAGGAAAGAAAAAAGAAAGATAAAGAAAGCACAGCAAGATTTAGCAAATAGAGATAAAGAATTAGACAGAAAAGAAAAAAGACTTCAAAAGAAAAAAGAGGAGATAAATCAAAAAACTCAAAAGGTAAGAAGCCTTAAAGAGAACTTAGAAAAACAAGAAGAAAGAGTAAAAAATAAATTAGAGAAAGTCTCTAACTTAAGTGAAGAAGAGGCAAAAGAAGAGCTACTAGAGAAAGTTGAAAAGAACCACAAGAAAGAATTAATGCAAAGAATGAAAAAATTAGAAAAAGAAGGAGCGGAAAGATATGAAAGAAGAGCAAATGAGATATTAGCAAGTACTATTCAAAAATATGCTCTTTCTCAAGTTCAAGACATTACTACAAGTACTGTTTCTATTCCTTCAGAGGACATAAAAGGTAGAATAATTGGTAAAGAAGGTAGAAATATTAGACGACTGGAGAAGTTAACTGGAGTTGAAGTCGTTGTAGATGAAACTCCAGAAACAGTTGTAATTTCTGGCTTTGATCCTGTTAGAAGACAGATTGCTAAAAATGCTTTACAGGAATTAATTAAAGACGGAAGAATTCAACCTGCACGAATTGAAAAAGAAGTTGAAAAAGCAGAAGAAAAAATCTCAGCTAAAATTAAAAAAGCTGGAAAACAAGCTGCTTACAAAGTTGGAATAGTAGATCTACCTGATAAAATTATTCAACTTTTAGGTCGTTTGAAATTCAGAACAAGTTACGGACAGAATGTTCTTTTACATTCAATAGAAGTAGCACATCTTGCAGCTGGTTTAGCTGCAGAAGTAGGAGGAGACAAAGAAGTAGCTAAGAAGGCAGGACTTTTACACGATATAGGAAAAGCTGTAGACCACGAAATTGAAGGAGGGCATGTTGATATTGGAATGAAAATATTAAACAAGTTCGGAATTGAACAAGAAGTGATTGATGCTATGAAATCACATCACGAAGATTACGAAGCAGAAACCTTAGAAGCTACTTTAGTACAAGTAGCAGATCAGATTTCAGGAGCAAGACCTGGAGCAAGAAAAGATACTTTAGATAAATATCTAAAGAGATTAGAAGAATTAGAAAATATTGCTACTTCATTTGAAGGAATTGAGAAAGCTTACGCTATTCAAGCGGGACGAGAGATAAGAGCTTTCGTAAAACCAAACGAAATTGATAATTTAGCCCAAAGCAAAATTGCTAAGGAAATTGCCAAAAAAATAGAGAAAGAACTTAATTACCCCGGCGAAATTAAAGTAACCGTTATTAGAGAAAATAGAATAACTGATTACGCAAGATAACTTTAATTTCTTTAGTTATTCATAAAAAAAAGACCACCAATATTGGTGGTCTTTTTTAATGGAGCGGGTGAGCAGATTCGAACTGCCGTCTTCTCCTTGGAAGGGAGATGTAATAACCATTATACGACACCCGCAAAAAGTGAATGTCGGGGCACCCAGATTTGAACTGGGACTAAATCTTCCCAAAAGACTCGTGCTGCCATTACACCATGCCCCGCACCTATTAAGAACTCATCTTAGATATTAATAAATAATATCCTTTTAGTCAATGATTTTCTATGATAAAATGGATAAGAACCATTTAAACTAAAGTTCTTCAAAAGAAAATATTAAGCTTATTAAAATAATTTTATGGAGGAAGAAAACAAAACTATTTGGGACGAATTAAATATTTTTAGAGAATGCAAAAGATATAACATCAAACTTTGGCAATGTCCACAGTTTCTTTTTCTAGTAATGGGAGCCTTAATAGTTATTACAGCTGTTGTTAGTTATTTAATTGGAACCAAGTATTTAGTAGATCCTCGTATTGTAGCTTTAATAGTATTAACTATTACTGTTTTTCTATTTGTGCTTGCTTTTATTATTATTCATAGTTTTGAGAAATTAGCCCAAGCAAATAGGATTAAGTCTGAATTTGTAGGAATTGTTTCTCATCAACTTCGTTCTCCCCTATCTAATCTTAAATGGATTTCTTCTTTATTGTTAAATGATGAAATTTCTAAAGAAGAAAGCATTGAATATGTGAGCTTAGTTAAAGAAAACACTGAAAGGATGATGAATTTAGTGTCAGATCTTTTAGTAGTTTCTAAAATTCAACAAGGGAAAATTCCTTTCGATAAAAGAAAAATATCTTTAAAAAAGATTACAGAAGATACAATAGAAACCTTAAACTCTTTAGCTAAAGCCTCTAATGTTAAAATCAATTTAGAAGTTAAGGGAGATCTTCCAAAAGTTAAAACTGATCCAGGAAGAATAAAAGAAGTTATAGATAATTTACTTACTAATGCAATTAAATATTCAAATGGAGGAGGGAAAGTTGATGTAACTCTCTCTAAAGAAGGCAAAAAAGTTCGCTTTAAGGTAAAAGATAGAGGTATTGGAATTCCAGAAGAGGACCAGAAGAATATATTTAAAAAATTCTTTAGATGTAAAAATGCCTTAAAATATCAGACTCAAGGAACAGGACTAGGTCTATTTATTGCAAAATCAGTTATAGAAGAAGCAGGAGGAAAAATTAAATTTAAGAGCGAAAAAGGAGAAGGGTCTACTTTTTGGTTTACTCTTCCAATTGAAAAATAAATAATTAATCATTTTAATATATTTATGTCTAAAAAAATATTATTTGTCGAAGATGAGCAAGCTCTTCAAAAAACTTTAGGCTCCTCAATCCAGAGCGAAGGCTTTGAAATAATCCCTGCCCTTAATGGAGAAAAAGGTTTGAAGTTAGCTAAAAAAGAAAAACCTGATTTAATTTTATTAGACCTTATACTTCCAAAGATGGATGGGTTTGAGGTTCTAAAAAGGTTAAAAAGCGATGAAGAAACGGATCAAATCCCTGTAATAGTCTTGACTAATTTAGAAGCTATGGAGGATATTCAAAAAGCCTTAAGGCTTGGAGCTACTACTTATCTAGTAAAAGCAAATTATGAATTAGATGAAGTAATTAAAAAAATTAAAACAGCTCTTGAAGAATGAGAGTAGAAGAACAACAATTAAAGTCCTTTTTATTAGATAGTAATTTAATTACGGAAGATAAGTATAAAAAAGTAAAGAAAAAAGCTGAAAAGAAAGATAAAAGTATAGAAGATATATTGATTTCAGATGGATATGTCTCTGAGAAAGAGCTTGGAAAATTAAAGGCATATATCTTAGGGATACCTTTTGTAAATTTAGAAAACGAAAAAATAGATCCAGAGATTCTTAAAATAATTCCAGAGCCGATTGCACGATCTAATAATATTGTTTCTTTTCGAAAAAAGGATAATAAGTTAGAGGTAGCAATGCTGGATCCAAAAGATCTGGAAACGATTGATTTTATTAGAAAGAAGGCTGGATTAAAAATATTACCAAGACTTACTACTGCAGAAAGTATTAAGGGGGCATTAAGACAATATGAGGAAACACTAGAGGCAGAGTTTGGAAAGATAATTGAAAACAAAGCAGATGAAGTTAAAATTCTTAAAGCTGAACATGGAGAAGAGAAAGGAGCAGAAGAATTAGAAGAAATTGCAGAAGAAGTTCCCATTATTAAAATTGTAGACACTCTTTTAAAGCACGCCATTTTGCAAAGAGCTTCAGATGTTCATATTGAGCCTCAAGAAAAAGAGTTATTAGTAAGGTATAGAATTGATGGAGTTTTAAGAGATGCAATGACCTTACCTAAGAAAATTGCTTCTGGTATTGTTGCTAGGATTAAGATTTTATCAGATTTAAAATTAGATGAGCACAGACTTCCTCAAGATGGAAGATTCAAAATTGAGGGCCAAGATTATAAATACTCAGTGAGAGTCTCAATTTTACCTGTTGCTAATGGTGAAAAGGTAGTAATGCGTCTTTTGCCAGAAAACATTGAAACTTTTTCATTGGAGCAACTAGGGTTAAGAGGAGAAGCTTTAGAAAATATTCAAAGAGCGATTAAAGAGCCAACAGGAATGATTTTAGTTACTGGTCCTACTGGTTCTGGTAAAACTACTACTTTATATACTATTTTAGATATTTTAAATACTACTCAAGTAAATATTTCTACAATTGAGGACCCTATTGAATACCAAGTACCTCGAATTAATCAAACTCAAGTTAAGCCAGATATTGGCTTAACTTTTGCAGAAGGGTTAAGGTCTTTAGTAAGACAAGATCCGGATATTTTAATGGTTGGGGAGATTAGAGATGCAGAAACAGCTAGCTTGGCTGTTAATGCTGCTCTAACTGGACACTTATTACTTTCTACTTTACACACTACTAATGCAGCAGGAACTATTACTAGACTGATAGATATTGGAGTAGAACCTTTTCTTATCTCCTCTACCCTAAATGTAATTATTGCACAAAGACTAGTTAGAAGACTTTGCTCTAATAAGAAGAGTTATAAGTTAGATGAGGCAGAAATAGAAAACCTTAGAAAGTATGTAGATATTGATAAGGTAGAAAGAATATTTAAAAAAGAAGGTATTATTACTAGCGAACAGAGCTTTAAAGATGTAGAGTTTTATAAACCTAATGACTCTGAAGATTGTCCAGAAGGGTATAAAGGAAGAATTGGTATTTACGAAGTACTTCCTATTACAGAGACTATTAAAGAAATGATTTCAACGAAAGAAGATGCAGACAAAATTCAAAAACAAGCTATTCAAGAAGGAATGAGAACTATGGTGGAAGATGGATTTGTTAAGGCAGCTCGAGGAATAACTTCAATTGAAGAAGTATTAAGAGTAATTATGGAATAAAATTATGTCTAAATATAAATATCGGGCAAAAAGTAAGGAAGGAAAAGAAGTTAAGGGGGTTGAAAAAGCAACCCATAAGAGAGAATTGGCAAAAAAATTAAGAGAAAGAGAACTTACTCTAATCAAAGCAAAGAGTGTTAAAGAAAAGGGTGGATTTAGTCTTTCTATTCCTTTGGTAGGAGGGGTTCCTTTAACAGAGAAGATGGTGTTTACAAGAAATTTACAGGTTATGATCTCTGCTGGACTTTCCTTAACAAAAGCTCTAAGAATACTATCTGAACAAACTGAAAACAAGAAATTATCTCAAATTTTAGAAGAGGTTGTTGAGAAACTTAAAAAAGGCGATAGCTTTTCTTCTACTTTAGAAAAATATTCTGATGTTTTTTCAAATCTTTATCGGAATATGATTAAGGTAGCAGAAGAAGCAGGATCACTTGAAGAAGTTTTAACAATTTTAGCAAACCAACTGGAAAAGGACCATTCTTTAAGAGAAGAAATTAAAAATGCTTTAATATATCCCGTTATAATTATTTTAGCAATGCTTGCAATTGGAGTTGCAATGCTTATTATAGTTGTTCCTAGCTTAGCAGCTACTTTTGAGGACCTTGGTATTCAACTTCCAATAGCGACAAGATTTGTAATTGGATTAGCTAATTTTATTACTGAAAGGTGGTATTTTGTGATTGGCGGCTTGGTTGCTCTTTTTCTTGGTTTTAATTCTTATATTAAAACAAAGTCTGGTAGAAAAGTGTGGGATAAGGTTTTGCTTAAAATCCCTTTAATTAATAATATAATTAGAAAAGTTAATGCAGCTTATACTGCAAGAACTTTACATTCTTTATTAAGTTCTGGAGTTCCTATTATTAGAAGTTTAGAAATTGTTTCTGGAACTGTTAGTAATATATATTTTTAAATTGCACTTCAAAATGCAGCTAAAAAAATTAAAAAGGGAGAAAACTTATCATCTGCTCTTGGAGAATATACTGGTCTTTACCCTCCTATGGTTATTCAAATGATTAAAGTTGGAGAAGAAACAGGAGAGACTTCTCAAATACTAGAAAAAGTTGCAGGATTTTTTGAAGAAGAGGTTAAAAATTCAACTCAAAATCTTGCTGCA
>CAYPLZ010000002.1:0-30798 GCA_964411855.1 uncultured Candidatus Saccharibacteria bacterium | reverse complement strand
CTCTCCTTTTATTTTATCTTCTGTAGTGCCTGAAGCATTTTCTAAATCTTTAATTACTTTCCCTAATTTTCCCCTATAAATATTTTCAAACTTTTTCGTCATTTCTCTAGCCACTACCACTTCTCTATTTTCAACTATTTCTTCAATCTCTTTTAAGGTTTTTAAGATTCTATAAGGAGACTCATAGAGAATAACAGGATAAACTGAATTTTTAATTTGTTCAAAAAACTTTTCTCTTTTTCTTTTTTTAGGGGGAAATCCCAAAAATAAAAATCGGTTCATTGGGAAGTGACAAATACTAGCAGCAGTAGCTAAAGCAGAAGCACCAGGAATAGGAACAACCTCTACCTCTATTTCTTTTTCTGTGATCTTCTCTATTAATTTAAAAACTGGATCAGATATTCCAGGGGTTCCAGCTTCAGTAACTAAAGCTAAGTTCTTTCCTTTCTTTAATTTATTAATAATTTTATCAATTTTAGAAAGAGAGGAATGTTGAAAATAACTTTCAGTAGGAGTATTAATTTCAAAATGATTTAATAGGTTCTGAGTAGTTCTTGTGTCCTCACACAAAACCAAATCAGATTCCTCTAAAATTCTGAGGGCTCTTTTTGTAATATCCTCTAAATTTCCAATTGGAGTAGCAATTATAAATAATTTAGACATTTTCTCTTTTTCTCCTTTCTTTTAAAAAGTCTCCCATAAATTCATAAGCTATTGCAGCCATTGGAATAGCAAGAAAAGCTCCCATTAGTCCAAATAAGCTACCCCCAATAGTTAAAGCTATTATCACAATGAAAATTGGAACCCCAATAAATTTCTTAGTAATAGCTGGCTTAACAATATTTCCCTCAATTTGTTGAATTAAAGCAAAAGATACAAGCACAAAAAATGCTTTTATAAAAGAATCCAATGCTACAACTACAAAAGCTAAAAATCCTACAGCAAGAGGGCCAAGAACTGGTAAAAAGGAGAAAAGTCCAGCTAAAAGAGCGAATACAAAACTATACTTTACATCTAGAATAGTTAAAGCAATAAAAGTAGCTACGCCAATAAACAAGCAACTAAGTAAAGTAGTAGCAAACCAAGCACTTACTTTTCTTTGGGCTTTTTTAAATATTTCTAAAACAAAATCTTCTCTATCTTTTGGAAAAAGAAGCGTAACTCCTTTTTCTATAACTTCTCTTTCTAAACAGAAAAAGAAAGCTACAGTTAAAGTATAAATAGTTGAAAACAAGCCACCAAAGAAAACAATAACAGCACTAAATATATCAGAAGAAGCTTTACTTAATAGTTCTTCAAGGGAAGCTTGGAAGGTTGAAATATCTTCAAAGGCTTTAAATCCAACATCTCTTAAAAATGGTGCGATTTTTGTAAAGTAGTGCGGGAATAAACTAAAAAATTGTTTAATTTCACTAATAAACAGTGGGGCAGTTAAATAAACTGCCAACCCAAAAATTCCAAAAAATCCTAAAAAGCATAAAGTAACAGCTAAAATACGAGGAACTTTTATTTTTTCTAAAAATTTAATTCCAGGATTAAATAAAAGGGAGATAATAAAAGCAAAAATAGTCCAAATAATTAAATTCCCTAATAGATAGACCCCGTAAAATAAAATTCCTACAAGCCCTATTTTGAATAAGGTTTGCCAGGCAATATCAACTTTTTGAATTTTGTTATCCATTTTAGAATTTATTTAATATTTTCTTAAAACCTTGTTTATTATTAAAAGGTCCTATCATAGCTAAATTAAGCCCTGAAGGTTGGAAAATATCATTTGTAACCTTATCAATTTTTTTAGGATCTACTTCATCAATTTTTTTATAAATATCATCTGGGGTTTCGATATTATCTTTAAGTAGTTCTTGCTTTGCATAAAAGAATCCTAATCTATCAGAAGATTCTAAAGAAAGCGCCATATTTCCTTTAATATTTTCTTTACTTCTAGTTAGCTCCTGGTCTTCAATTCCTTCATCTCTAATTCTTTTGTACTCATTTAAAACAGCTTCTACTGCTTTCTCCGCTTTTTTATTATCTGCACCAATTCTAGTTACAAGATAACCAGTATCTGTTTGAGAGCTAGCGCTTGTTTTAACATAATAAGCTAGTCCTAGTTCTCCTCTAATTTTAACAAAAAGACGAGAACTCATCATTCCTCCTAAAGTATTACTCAGAACTTGAGTAGAATATTTTTGAGAGCTATTAATATCATACCCTCTTACCCCTAGACAAAAATGAGTTTGATCTGTCTCTTGATTTTCTAAAAGAATTTGAGGAGCTTCTTGTTTTTCTTTAACTTTAGTTTTATCTTTAGCTTTTCCTTTTTTAACCCCTGCAAAATATTTCTTTGTTAATTTCTTAGCATTACCATTATCAATATTTCCTGCTATACAAACTATTGTATTAGACCCAACGTATTGATTCTCTCTATAATTTAAAAGGTTTTTTCTTTTTATATTTCTAACTGATTCTTTTGAACCGGCAATATTCCATCCAGCAGGCTGATCTCCATATAGTAATTTAGGCCATAAAATTCTGACATTTTCCATCGGAGTATCGTTGTACATATTAATCTCTTCAACAACTACTCCTTTTTCTTTCTCCATCTCTTGTTCAGGAAAAGTAGAATTTAAAAATATATCCGAAACCCATTCTATGGCAGTTTCTAGTTGAGATTTTTCAACTTTAGCATAATATCCAGTATACTCTTCACCAGTAAAAGCATTGTAGGTTCCCCCTACACCATCTAAAGCTTTTGAAACTTCTAAAGGAGAAGGTCTCTTTTTAGTTCCTTTAAAGAACATATGCTCTAAAAGATGAGAAATCCCTTTTGTCTCTTTTGTCTCGTATTTTGATCCTGCTCCAACTAAAACTAAAACAGTAACAGCCTTAGTTCCTTTTTTAGGAACAGTTATTAGTCTTAAACCATTATCAAGTTTCTCTTTTTTGTACATTAATCGTGTTTAGGATGATTATTGTTTAATTTTTCTCTTAGAGTTTCTTTAAGGTTTTCAATTTTAACTCTTTCTTGTTCCATAGTATCTCTGTCTCGAATAGTTACAGATTCATCTTCTAATGTATCAAAATCACAAGTAATACAATAAGGAGTACCTATTTCATCTTGTCTTCTGTATCTTCTTCCAATTGAGCCTGTTTCATCGTACTCTGTGCTAAAGTCGAGCTTTAGCATTTCATAAACTTCCTTTGCTTTATTTACTAACTTATCTTCCTTTTTAACTAAAGGGAAGACAGCAACTTTTATTGGTGCTAATTTTTTGTGAAGTTTTAATACTTTTTCTTGATCTTTATCACTATTTTTATCTCTTCCTCCTTCTACGCTTTGATAAGCATCTACCATGAATGTTAAAAATGATCTTTCTACACCAACTGAAGTTTCAATAATATTAGGATAATAATCTTTATCTTTCTCCTCATCGTGATACTTAAGGTCTTCATGACTATGTTTTGAATGATTAGATAAATCCCAATCACCTCTGTTATGAATGCCTTCAATTTCTTGCCAACCAAATGGAAACTTATACTCAAGATCAATCTGCCTTTTAGCATAATGTGCTCTTTCTTCTTCTCCAATTTCATTAAAGCGTAATTTGTCTTTATCAATTCCTAATTCTAGATACCAATTTAATCTTTGTTTCTTCCAATATTTAAAGTACATATCTGCATCCTCTGGATCACAAAACCATTGCATCTCCATCTGCTCAAATTCTCTTGTTCTAAAAATATAGTTTTTTGGTGTGATTTCATTTCTAAAAGCTTTACCAATTTGAGCTATACCAAAAGGAAGCTTTAATCTTCTTGAATCCATTACATTTTTAAAATTAATATAGATTCCTTGAGCAGTTTCTGGTCTAAGATAAGCCTTAGAGTCTTCATTTTGAATTGGACCAGTATAGGTCTCCATCATTAGATTAAACTGTTTTGGTTCAGTAAATTCACCACCACATTCTGGGCAGGTATCTGAATCAATTTTATCAACCCTAAATCTTTTATGGCATTCTTTGCACTCCATTAATTCATCAGCAAAACCAGCTGATAAATGTCCTGAAGCTTTCCAAATTTTAGGAGACATTAAAATACCAGAATCTAAGCCTACTACATCTTTATGAAGTCTTACCATTTCTGTCCACCAACTATCTTTAATATTTCTTTTCATTTCTACGCCTAAAGGACCAAAATCATAACAAGAGCTAAATCCTCCATATATTTCAGAAGATGGAAATACAAAACCTTTTCTTTTACATAGAGATATTATTTCTTTTAATAAATTAGTCATTTTTCTTTTTTGTTTACTTTATTTTTAGCTCGCTTGTTTCTTGTTCAATGTCTTTTCCTGTAAATTGATCTGCTCCTTTAATTGTTCCTTCGTTTATTAGAGTATATTCACTTTTTTCAAATTCAGGAGTTATTCTTAGTTGAAAGGCAATCTTTTTAGAATCTTTTGTAAAGCCTGTTCCAGCTTCTACTTTTGCTGCATCCCATACTAATTCCCTACTACTTGAATCATAAGTTAAACCATCTTCTTCTGGATAAATATCTCCTGTCATTTCAACATTTTCTGGAAGTGTAGCTTTAACTATAGTATTTTCTAGATTATTATAATAATTTTTTAACTCCCAAACTACAGTATAAGTACTGCTTTCTCCTACTTGGACAGGATGAGGACCACTGTTTTCAAAGATTTCATCATCATCTATTTTTCCCTCTTCTGGTTTTTCAGAATAATAATTTTGACCTAGTTCTGCTTTAGTGTTTACTTTGTTTTCAAAATCTTTTTCTACTTGGCTTAAATAAATCTGATTTGTAAGAATTGGATTTTTATCTTTATCACCTTCCATTCCCCAACCATCTTTTAATTCAATCCAAAATTCAACTGTTCCTTCTTCTTTCGGCCCCAAGAATTGTAATTTAGAAACTTCTCTCCAGTCAAAAATTACAGAATTATCTCCCTGTTCAAAACTACCTTTTTGAGATTTCAAGGTATTAAAGTCATACCCTTCTCCTTGTAATTTAGAAATTAAAAATGATTTTGATAAAGCATCATCCCCAATGTTTTTAAAGAATATTTCATAATGAAGCATATCACCTGGACTTGCCACATATTTTGGGTTTCCGTTTATTTGCTGAGTAATATATAGGGAAGGTTCGATTATTTCAATTCCTTTTGTAATTTCTTTTAGATGAACAAAGTTATCATCTCTCCAAACTCCTAATTTTGCGTTTACTATTTTTCTATCTCCTACATCTCCTCTAACTTTTCCAGTAATTTCAATCCTTCCTCCTTCAGCCTTGTTAAGCATTCCCACATCCCAAGTTGTCTTTTCAATTCCAGTTGGTTCTGCAGAAATAAATTCAAAATCATCTGGATATTCTGTTTTTACTGCTAGATCAGAGATTGGATAATCAATATTTGAAAAATAATTGATTTGAAAATTAAATTCTTGAGATGATTCTACTTTAGAAGGCAAATCAAATTCAAAAGAAAGTGGAACTTCCTCAATTATAGTAGTGAGACTAGAAGCGGATTTATAACTTGCATTTAAATTTTTAGGACTATAAGTTATCCAAGCTTCTGCAGTTCTATCTTCTCCTTTTTTACCAAAAAGTCTTGTCTGAAAACGAAAAGTTTTCTCTTCCCCTGGATAAATTGCGTCTCCTAGTTCTTCAGAAGGAATTTCAACTCTTTTATCATCTCCTTCTGGCCTCTCTGCGTATTCTGGATATTCAAAAGTTAATTTAGGATTTTCTAATCTAACATTTCCATTATTTCTATATTTTACAATGTATTCTATTTGTTCGCCTACTTTTGTTTCTTCTGGACCTAATACCTCTACCTTTAATACTTCTTTGGAATAAGTATTTCTATTTAAATACCAAAAACCAATTCCACCGACTATTAAAAGTAAAACTATTAAGATTGTAATTATTTTTTTAAACATATTTTATATCGTAATTAAAAGGTATTGTTTTTAAACTTACCTTGTGCTTTCTAAAATGTAAAGATGATATTTTTTAGATATTTTTTCTAAGTCTTTCAAATTTTCTTTTGGAATATTAATATGAGAAAGAATTTTTAAGTTTTGTCTTAAAAATAATCTAATTATCTTTACTATATTTGGACTTATTTTAACCTCTCTTTTCATTTTACCAGAACATTCTTCGCAGACAACACCTCCATCCTTAAAGCTAAAGCATAATCCTTTTGGTTCTAAATCCTTTCCGCATCTTGCGCAATTCTTAAGTTGTGGTCTATAACCCAATAAACTTAGAAAATTCCACAAGAAAAAGAAAAAAAGAATATTAGGGTCAATTTCTTTATTATTTAATCCTTTAAAGCTTTGCAAAAACAAATTCCATAAAGCTTCATCTTTTTCTTCTCCTTTAATAAAATCAGTTACTATCTCTGATATTCTATAAGCAACCCCTAGTCTATTTACATTCTCTAAGATATTCTCAAACCGATCAAGAGAAGAGGCATCAATTAATATATTATAGTTTTTTCCTTCAATGAACTCTACTTCACTAAGATAAAACAATTGAGCCCCTCCTCTTAATTTAGAATCGATTTTTCTAATTGATCTTCCTAGAGCACTAATTAAGCCATATTCTTTGGTATAAATTGTAAAGAAATAATCAGCTTCCCTGTGAGGAGTTTCTTTTAAGAAAATGCCTTGAGTTCTAAAATGAGATTTCATTTTATTCTTGTTTTTTTATGCCAACCCAAAGATCACGATTTTCAATTTCTATCTCTTTTTCAACATCAAAAGCAGTATCTGGTTTTGCGCCCAGTGAAAAGTCTTCAATTCTTCCTTCTTTTTTAATGTAATCAGAGAAATTATTAAGTATTTCTTCTAGCTTTTCATCTCCATTGTATTGCACTAATACTTTATCTTGAGGTTGATACCCAGCTTTCTTTCTCATTCTTTGAATATTTCTTATTACCTCTCTAGCCATTCCTTCATGTTTTAAAGCTGTAGTAATTTCTGTATCTAATTTAACCTCATCTTTGTCTAACTCTTTACTAAGCTTAATTTCATTTACATTAATTTCATCTTTTAAAATTTCTAATAATTCTTTTTCTTCTTTTAGTGCACTTTTTTCACTAATCTCTAGCTTAGCTAAAGGTTGTCTTACTTTTATTCCGTTGTCAGACCTAGCAGAAAGTGCTTTTTTAGCAGCTTTTCTTACTTTTTTCATCTTCTTTTCAAGCTCAGGGTTTATAAGGTCTTCATTTACCTCTGGATAGTTCTCCAAGTGAACTGATTCTTTTGGTCCATTTAATTTCAAATACAAATCTTCACTTAAAAATGGAGTAAATGGTGCCATTACTTTAGAAAGATTTAGAAGAATATGATAATAAATTTTGGCTGTTCTCTCTTTCTCTTTTTCGCTTTCAGGCTTTTGAAGCTTTCTTCTTGATCTTCTTATATACCAATTAGAAAAGTCATCAATAAAGTCTTTGAATTGTCTACTTGCTTCTGTTAAGTGGTAGTCTTGCATCCATTTTTCTACATCTTTAATTAATGTATTTAATCTGGAAAGGATCCATTTATCTAATTCGCTCTTTAATTCAAGTTCAGGCTCATCAAAGTCTTCTTCAACATAAATATTAAAGAATTTGTAGCAATTCCAAAGAGTTAATATATCCCTCTTAAAGTATTCTTCAACTCTATCTTTTGAGAAAATATAGTCTTCTCCCATTTGAGTACTAGATAATAAAAAGTAACGCAAAGCATCTGCTCCATAACTTTCAAAAACTTCATCCGGAGGAGTAAAGTTCTTTTTACTCTTTGATAATTTCTTACCATCTTCTCCTAATACTAATCCATTAGAAACTACATTTTCATAAGCTGGTTGATTTTTTCCTAACCCTATATCCTCCTGAGTTAAAGCAGTAGCTAAAACATGAAGAGTATAAAACCATCCTCTTGTCTGATCAACTGCTTCTGCAATAAAGTTAGCTGGGAATGTTTTTTCTACAAATTCTTTTTTCTCAAATGGATAATGCCATTGAGCATACGGCATAGATCCTGATTCAAACCAGCAATCATAAACTTGTTCTACTCTTTCCATTTTTCCTCCACATTCTGGGCATTCAAATTTAATTCTATCAATAAATGGTTTATGAAAGTCTAACTCTCCTTCTCTGTTGTAAGGGAATCTTGTAAATTCAAATGGTCCATTTAATTCTCCTGGTTCAATATAATCTATCTTATCTTTCTTCTCTTGATCTACCATCTCTTTATTTAATAACCCATTCAAAGCTCCTTTAAGTAGCCAGAGTGGATTAGCATGACTAACAATTAGAATATTTTTATCTTCATTTTCTTCTTCTATGTCTAAAACCGCATCCCATACTCTTCTCCTTACTTCATTCCAACTTTCTCCTTCTTCTGGAGCCTTTTTAAATCTATCAATAATTTTTGGAAATTCTTTGTAATATTCTTCTTTCTTTTTACCATGGAAGATTCCAAGGTTTGTATCCCTTAGTCTTTTATCAAATTTAATTTCTACATCTAGTTTTTCTGCAACTATTTTTGCTGTCTGTTTAGTTCTTAAAGCATCAGAGGCATAAATGACATCAATTTCTCCTTTTTCTATTTTTTGAGCTACTTCCTTTACTTTTTCTCTTCCTTCATCTGCTAAATCAACATCTTCTCCAAGTGGATCTTCATAGGAATGATCTGGTTTTTCAATTTGATAATTTGTTATACCGTGACGAAGGAAATAATATTTATTATCACTGAACTTCTTCTCTTTTAGGTCTTCTCTTCCTCCTATTACTTCTCTATTCTCACAATTTTCACATTCCCAAATTGGGATTGGGGCTCCCCAATATCTATCTCTAGAAAAGGACCAGTCTTTCGCTCCTTCTAACCAATTTCCAAATCTACCTTCTTTAAGATGCTCTGGGACCCAATGTATTTTTTCCTTATTATTTTTAACTAAATCATCTTTTATCTTTGTAACCTCTACATACCAACTATCAATTGGATAGTATAAAAGTGGAGTATCACATCTCCAACAATGAGGATAATTATGTCTAATTTTTTCTTCTTTAAATAAGAGGTCTCTTTCTTTTAGGTCTTTTTTAATATATTTATCAGCACTCTTTACAAATTTTCCTTCTCCAGGAATATCCATTCCTTCTTTTATCTTTCCTTCAAGGTCTACAGTAACTGCTATAGGCAAGTCTTCTTCTCTTCCTAATTTCATATCTTCTTCCCCAAAGGCAGGAGCAGTATGTACTAATCCTGTTCCTTCTTCAAAAGAAACAAAAGCACCTTTAACTACTTTATATCCTGGCTTATCTAAATCTCTTTTATAAAGTGGTTCATAGCTTTTCCCCTCTAAATCTTTTGCATTTAGTTTTTCTACTATTTCATAATCAACATCTTCTAAAATATCTATCATTTCTTCTCCCAGAATATAATGCTCATCTCCAACTTTTACTTTTACATAGTCAACATCTTCCCCAACAGCTATTGCAGTATTAGCTGGAAGAGTCCATGGGGTTGTAGTCCAAACTAAAAGATAAGTATCTTCTTCATCTTTAAGTTTAAACTTAATATAAACTGACTCATCTTCTATTTCTTGGTAAGCTCCTGGTTGATTCAATTCAAAATTAGAAAGTGGAGTGCCACATCTTGGGCAATAAGGAGTAACTCTGTAATCCTTGTAAATTAAACCTTGATCGTGAAGTTGTTTTGTAATCCACCATATGCTTTCGGTATAACTAGGATTCATTGTCGCATAATAATCAGAGTAATCAGCCCATCTTCCTACTCTCGTTAAAATTCTTTCCCAGTCGTCTACACATCGAAAAACAGAATTTCTACAGGCTTCATTAAATTTTTCTATTCCATAATCTTCAATATCCTGTTTTGTTTCAAGTTCCAACTCATCTTCAATTAAATTCTCCAGAGGGAGTCCATGACAATCCCATCCCACTCTTCGTGGAACTTTATAACCCTGCATTGTTTTAAATCTCAATACAGCATCTTTAATTGCAGTAACTAAAATATGCCCGTAGTGTGGCATACCGGTTGCAAAAGGAGGACCATCATAGAAACTAAAAATTTCATCATCCTCTCTTTGTTCTACTGATTTTTTGAAAATGTTGTGTTCTTTCCAATAATCTAATATTTTTCTCTCTTCTTTAGGAAAATCTCTTTTCATAATACTGATTTCTTCTTTTTTTATACTTATTTTATGTTTCTAACCTATCATTTTAACTACTATTTTTCAACTTGAAATAAGATAATAAAAATACTAGTATTAGCAGACCTTAAATTAATTTACTTTATTCTTTTTCTTAGTTAAAATTAAAGTAGTAATGCCTGTATTGATAAAAAACAAAAAAGCATACCATGAATACAAAATTCTCGAAAGTTTCGAGGCAGGTATGGTTTTAAATGGACAAGAAGTGAAATCAATAAAAAACCGGAGGATGAGCTTAAAAGGATCTTACGTAAAGATAAGAAACGGAGAGGCGTATTTGATCGGAGCAAACATTCCAGCCTATCAGCCAAAGAATGCTCCACCCGACTATAATTCCGAACGCTCAAGGAAACTTTTACTTAAAAAATCAGAGCTAAAATATCTTGTAGGAAAGACAGAACAGAAAGGTTTGACAATAGTACCGTTAAAAGTGTATACTAAGGGACGATATTTGAAGCTTGAGATAGGAGTAGCTGAAAGAAAGAAGAAGAAAGATAAGAGAGAAGAAAAAAAGAGAAGAGATTTAGAAAGAGAACAAGCACGTGAACTTAAACAAATGGGGATGTAAAGGCCTCGATAGTAAGCAGCGCTAAGGTAGGCAAGCTGAGTATCCTCAAATCTCATAAAACTTTGAGGAACATATTAAATGCCGATACACTCACATTTAATAGAGAACCTGCTTTAGCTTACGCTTAAGTGGTCTCCATTTGTTACCTTGACTCTCGCTAAACGGGTAACAAATGAAAAAATTGCGAGATAGGTCTTTCCTCTGATTAGTGGGAAGTGACCGAAACTTATAGCTAATCATGGTCAAAGGCGTTTTGTCTGTTTTATAGCCTTTTGATCTATAACCCACCAAACAGGCAAAGCTTGTAAACCTAACTTAGTAAAGCTTTCTACACGAGGGTTCGATTCCCTCCATCTCCACATCGCAATAATAAATTCAACCTATATTTAATTATTAAAAAACCAAGAGTTAATACAAAAATTAAAGCGGATAAAGTACGATTAATCGATTCCGAAGGAGAACAAGTCGGGATTGTTCCTTTAGATAAAGCTATTAAAAAAGCAAAGGATAAGGAACTAGACTTAGTAGAGGTTGCTGAGAATGCAAATCCTCCTGTTTGCAAGATAATGGACTATGGGAAATACCTTTACAGACAACAAAAAAAAGAACAGAAGCAAAAAAATAAGACAGGAACTTTAAAGACTATTAAATTTAAGTTCAAGACAACCACGCACGACTTAAAAACAAAAGCAAAAAGAACAATCCGCTTTTTAAACAAAGGTTATAAAGTAAAGATTGAAATGTATTTAAGAGGAAGGGAAAATGCTTTGAAAGGACATGCAAAAGATAAGATTCAAGAATTTCTCGACATGGTAACCGAAGAAGTAGAAATTGAAGCAGAAAAAGAACTAAAAAAGAAAGGACCACGCTTTTTAATGATAATTAGAAAAAAATAAATTAAACCGAGATCAATATCATGGGTAAACCAAAAACAAGAAAATCTGTTAAAAAGAGATTTAAAATAACAAAAAACGGAAAAGTGCTCCGAAGACCAACCGGAGGTAATCATTTCCGTACTAAGAAAAGTGGTGACAAGAAAAGGAAGCTAAAAAAATGGGTTGAAGTGACTGGAAAGGAAGCTAAAAATATTAAAAAAATTCTTAATTACTAACCATTATGCCTAGAGTTAAAAGAGGAAAAACAGCAAATAAGAGAAGGAAGAAAGTCCTTAAAGAAACTAAGGGCTATAAATGGGGTAGAAAAAACAAATACAAGCAAGCAAAGGAAGCCCTAAAGCACGCAAGAGAAAATGCTTACAAAGACAGGAAGAGAAAAAAGAGAGAATTTAGAAAATTATGGCAAACTCAAATTAATGCTGCTTGCCGAATGTTAGATACTACCTATAGTAAATTTATTCATAACCTCAAAGAGAACAATATTGAATTAAATAGAAAAATGCTAGCAACACTAGCAAAAGATCACTTTGAAGTATTTGAAGAAATAGTTAAAAAGGTAAGTAAATAAATTTACTTTTAAACTAGAATTAGAAAACGGCTCCTTTTAGAGCCGTTTTTTTATTTAAATTCTTCTGCTTTTTTTAGTACATTTTTGCTCTCTTTATAAGTAAGAGTTTCTAAGGCCTCCTCAAAGGTTGCCCATTTATAACCTATATGCTCGTGTGACAGTTTAATGTCTTCTGTTTTTGTTTTAGCTAGATAGAAAACAACTGTTTTATAAATCTTCGCCTCATCTGTTTCAAAAGTATAGTTTATAGTTTCTTTAAAGCCCTCTATAATTTTCAGGTCTTTTATCCCAGTTTCCTCTTTTGTTTCTCTTTTTACAGTTTCTAATTCATTTTCTCCTTCTTCAACATGTCCTTTCACTAATCCCCAATACTGCTCCCTAGATCGGGGAGGTCTGGTTGGATAATGTAAGAGTAAATATCTATTCTTGCTATTTTTAATTATTGCTCCAGCTGATTTTTCTTTTTTCATTTTTTCTTAAATAATTTAGTTAATTTTTCAACTGGTAATGTATTAATTATATCTTTTTTTTCGGCCCATCCTCTTCGTGCTTGAAAAACTCCAAGCTCCATATATCTTAAATGAATAATATTGTGAGCGTCGCTATTGATAATCATTTTTACTCCTTTCTCTTTTGCTTTTTTAATGTTTGTGTCCTTTAAATCAAGCCTTTTCTTAAAGGAATCAATTTCTAAGACGGTATTTGTTTTTTTAGCAAATTCTAAAATTTTATCAAAGTTAATGTTGTATTGATCTCTTTTCTTTAAAATCCTTCCAGTTGGGTGAGAAATTATATTAATATTTGGATTACTCATTGCTTTAATTATCCTATCTGTCATCTCTTCTTCTTCCATTTTAAAGTGAGAGTGAACTCCAGCTATAGCAAAGTCTAATTTTTCTAAAGCCTTATCACTTATATCAATACTACCATCTTTTAAAATATTTGTTTCTGCTCCTTGAAGAATTGTAATTCCTTTTAGTTTTCTATTTAATTTATCAATTTCCTTTCTCTGTTCTTCTAGTTTTTCTTCATCTAATCCGTCTTCTATTTTTAACGCTTTAGTGTGGTCACTAATACCAATATATTTATACCCCATTTCTCTAGCAGCTTTTGCAATCTCTTCAATGTGATTATCTCCTCCATTCCAATTAGAATGAATATGTAGATCTCCTTTAATATCTTTTAATTTTATTAAGTCTGGGAGTTCATTATTTTGAGCTGCCTCTATCTCTCCGTTATCTGTTCTAAGTTCTGGCTCTATAAAAGGTAATCCTATAGCATTATAAACTTCTTCTTCTGTTTCTCCAGTAATTCTTTTCTCTTTTTTAAAAACCCCGTATTCACTTAGTTTTAGATTTTTACTAATTGCTACCTTTCTAGTTTCAATATTATGATCTTTAGATCCAGTAAAATATTGAAGAGCTGCTCCATAGCTTTCTTTTGGTATTACTCTTAAATCAACATCAAATCCCTCGTCGGTTCGAATAGAGCTTTTACTTTCTCCTTTGCCCCAAACCTTTACAACATTGTCCATAGAAACAAAAAAGTCCATTACTGGACCTGAATCATCTGTAAGAACAAGAAAATCTATATCACCAATAGTAGACTTTTTTCTTCTTACAGAACCACAAACATCAACTTTTTGAACCTCTTTTAGGTTTTCTAATTTCTTTTTAATATTTTCCACTACTGGAAGAATGTCCCCTAAAAGAAATCTTCCTTTGCTCTTTTTAACAAATTCAATTCCTTGTAAAATATTCTCTTCTGATTTTTCTCCAAATCCTTCTAGTTTTCTAATCTTTTTATTCTTAGCTGCTTTTTCTAAAGTTTTTAAATCTTTTACATCGAGCTTCTTCCATAATTTCTTGACTGTTTTAGGACCAATCCCCTCAACTGAAGTAAGTTCATCAAATTTCACGGGAACTTTTTCTTTGTATTTTTTGTAATAATCTATTTCTCCGGTTTTTATATATTCAATTATTTTATCTGCAATACTTTCGCCTATTCCAGAAAGATCTTTTAAAGCTTTTTCTCCTCCTTCCTTGTAAATCTCCTTTACACTTTGACCTAAATTTTCAATTAAAAAGGCTGCCTTACGATATGCCTGAGGTTTAAATTGGACATCTTCCATCTCTAGATATTCCGCAATCTCCCTAAAAATTTTAGCTAGTTTCTTGTTGATCATTTTTAAATATTTTTCTTAAATCAACATGGAAGCCATTATCAAAAACTCCTTCTATCTCTTCTCTTAAGGCGAGAAGAATTCCACTACCTAACATCCCCAAAACACTTACTAAAACAAAAACTATATCAAACCCATATTTAGTAACAAGCCAACCACCAACTATTCCTGAAAGTCCAGCGCTAAGACCAAGTGCTGTAGAATCTAATCCCCATTGAGTAGCTTCTTTTCCTTTATCAATATGCCGAGTAAAAATTGCATTCCAGGCACTTAAAACTACTCCTAAAGATAACCCTTTAATAGCTTGTAAGACGTAAAGGTGCATTGGAGTTTTGGCAAAAACAAAAGCAAGCGGTACTAAGGAGGTAATAAACATTCCAACCACAAGTACAAAATAATCATCCTTCTCACTGACTAAGGTATCTAAAATTACTCCACTTGGTGTTCTTGTTAAGGACCTAGCTATTAGAAAAATAGAAATTCCCATTCCAGCAACAAAGGGGTCAGCTCCTTGGATTCTTCTAACAACAAAAATTGAAAAGATAGGAGAAAGAAGTCCCCATCCCATCCAGAAAAAAATATCACTCAAGATTAAATATTTTACTATTCTATTAGGTATAAGTTTTTTGGGTGATTTCATTTCAAATTAATCTTCTTAACAAAGCAAAGCTTGTCCTAATTAAAGTAACAAGCTTTGCTTCTCTTTTCTTTTTAAAAAAATGTTATAAGTTCTGAGTAGTAGTGTTTTGTTCTCCTTCCTTACAGTCTTGAGGGCAACTTTGAGGAGTCTCGGCACATGGACATCCTATTGCCATACAAACCATCTCCTGACATACACCATCCCCACATTTATCAACACAAGTCTCTTTATCGCCTCCTTCTCCAGAACCAGGTCCAGAACCAGGTCCCTTTCCTGTTTCTTCTCCTTCTTCATCTTCTTCTTGTTCTTCCTTACCCTCTTGTTCCTCTTCTCTTTCTCTTTCTGTTTCTCCTTGCCCCATCTCTTCACCTATTCTTTCTTGGGCCTTTTGAGAAGATTCTTTAGCTCTTTGTAAACCTTCAAGAGCTTCTTCTGGAGCTTTTTCCATTACATCTTCTAAAACTTTAAGGTGTGCTGAAGTTGCTTGTCTTGTAAGTTCTTTTACTTTTTCTTGATCTTTTCCAATTTGTTGAGCAATAGAAGAAATTTCTTCTCCGAAATTATATTGCTTTCCAATTTCATCAGCATCATCTTCAATTCCTTTCTTATATTGGTAACTGCAAGCTGCCATGCATTGTACTGTGCAATCTCCTTCTTCTGTACTTTGACAACCTTGCTCACATCTTTGAGTAGCTTCTTCAATACATTCCTGATTTTCTCCACATTCAGCTAAGTTTTTGCATTCACTAACACATTCACTTGTAGTTGCATTACAACTTTGCTCACACTCATTTTGACATTCCTGCTCTCTTTCTTGGGCTTTTTCTGCTTTTTGCTTAATATTGTCTAGTTTAGAATTAAGAATCCCTATATTTAGCTGGGCTGCTTTTTCTGGGCTTTTTTGAGCTATTTCTTTAATTTCATTCTTAATTCTATTTTTAAATTCTTGATTTACTTCTTGGATAATATTTCTAATTTGCTCTTCTTTATTCTGAGCATCTTCTTCTATTTGGTCTAATCTTTCAAGCAATTCTGTTTCTTTTTCGGTTAAAAGATCAGATAAAGCTTCATTATTATTTTTAAGTTCTTGAATTCCTTTTCCATATTCAGAATATTCTTCTACTAAATCTTTTAGTCCTTCTACATCACCTTCCTCTATTTTGTTTTTAATTTCTTCTATTCTTCTTTCTGTTGCTTTCTTTCCAAACTCAGCTGCTTTTTCTGGATGATTTTTTGATATACTTTCTACTGCTTTAAAGTGGCCTTTTCTTGAATTTTCAATAGCATTTTGAATTCCTTTTTGGGCTGCTTCAGGTAGTTTTTCAGCTACACTTTGTAAAACTTCAAAGTGTTTTGCTGTAGAAGAAGCAACTCTTTCTGCAATCCTTTCCTTATTTTTCACTTTTTCCATATGTTTTTCACTCTCTTCTAGTTGTTTCTTGTATTCCTCTATAGTTTCTTTTGCAGCTTCTTCGTCTTTTTTATCTGCCATTTCTTTTGCTTCAGCTAACCTTTCTTCTGCATATTGAAGTGCTTTTTCTGCTTTTTTCTCTGATGAAAAAGCAAAAAACATACCTATTCTTTCCCCTAATCTATCCATAAAATAAAAAGTGCTATCTGGTCTTACTCCAGCATTTGGGAGCCATTCAAGCTGAGCATTAACTGGAGTAATAAAGGACAGAAATAGGAGTGATACTACAAAAAGTAGTGTAAATTTTTTATGCATATTTCTTTTAAGTTAATTATTTTTTCTTATTTTAGTATACCACTCAAAAAAGAGCTTTTAAAGCCTTTTTAACTACAGATTATTATTAAGTCAAACAAACTAAAACCTCTCCTTTGAAGAGAGGTTGTGAGAATAAAATTTTTAACCCTAGAAACACCTAGAATTTTTTAGTTATACTTTTTTCTTAAGACGTCTATTGCTTCAATTATATTTTTATTAGTAGCCCATTCGCTAGAGGCAGAAAGCCATAAATCTCTTTCTATTTGCCCTTGTTCTTTCCAGTACTCTAGGGCTTGCATTAAGCTTTCTAATCTATCAATTTGTTTAACAAATCTAGCTTCTTTAGTTCTTTTATTTTCATAATTTTGCCATAAATGTTTAGCCTTAGTACTAAAATCTTTTGGTAAATCTTTTAAAAGTTTATCAAGAGCCTCCTTTTCTTTTCTAGACTTTTCTTCTAATCTCTTTTTCCTTTCCTCTTTAGTGTATTGAGTTCTTGATCTTTTCTTTCTAATTTTTCTTTTTTCTTCTTTGCTCGAATTTTCATCAACTAACCCTTCATAAGGTATTTCATCTTTTGCAAAAACTTCACATAGATCATGAACTAATGTCATTTTAATCATCTCTTCAAGATCTAAAGTTTTCTCTTCTTTTCCTAATAACCAGGATAAGATAGTTGCTCTAAACACATGATCTGCTGTAGTCTCAGAGTTTTTAAGATCATGAAGTACTGTCCAGCCTCTTCTCTTTTTTCTTTTTAATTTCCCACAATTTATAAAAAACTTAACAAAAGCTCTGTATTTTTTATTTTCTGCTTCTTTGTCAGAAAATTCATTATCTAATTCATCTAAAAACATTTGTAAGTTTTCGTTTTCGATTCTCTCTTTAGCATCCATTATCCATAAATCTTTTTGAATTTGCCCTTGTTCTTTCCAATATTCCAACCCTTGAAGAAGGTTTTCTAATTTATCAATTTGTTTAGCAAATCTACCTTCTTTAGATAGTTTCTTTTCGTAATCAAGCCATAAATTCTTAATCTCCTTTTTAAGATCTTGAGGAAGATCAGAGATTAATTTCTCTAAACCTTCAAGTTCATTATTAAATTTCTTTTCTTTTTGTTTTTTTCTATCTTCTAAAGAGGATTGTACTCGAGGGTGCTTTTTTAAAATTTCCTTCATCTTTTCTGGATCTTTATCTTCTGGAAGTAGAACTGCATAAGGAGTTTCGTCTTCAGCAAAAACTTCACATAGGTCATGGCCCAGGGCCATTTTTATTAATTTAGTAGTATTTAAATCTTTTTCCTCTTCTCCTAAAACCCAAGCCAAAAGAGCTGTTCTAAAAATATGAGATGAAGTAGATTCAGAGTTATCAATATCATGCCAAACTACCCAGCCTTTTCTCTTTTTCCTCTTTAAATTTCCAACATGAGTAGAAAAGTTTATTAGTGATTCTAAATCTTGTTTTCCCATATTAATCTAGGTTGTATTTAATGTCTTTAATCTTATAAACAGTTTCGGTAGCGGAATTTACTACCACCTTGTCTCCTATCTTATGACCTAATAAATTCCTTCCTACTGGAGATTCATTACTTATCTTTCCAAGAGTAGGATCTGCTTCTAAGGTTCCAACTAATTGAAATTCATCTTCGTCGTGATTGGCTTTAACTTTCACAGTAGCTCCTAGTTTAATAATATCTCTTTCTTTTTTAGGAGGAGCCTTAATAATCTCTACATTTTTTAAAACATCTTCAAGCTCAGCTAGTCTTTTATCTAAAAAATCTAAATCCTCTTTATATGCAATAAAGTCTGGATTAATATCTTCAGAATGCCACACTTCAGGTGAGCCTTCTTTTGTTTTAGCAAGTTTTAGTTTTTTTAATTGTTCGTATTCCTCCTTTGCTTTTTCGTATCCTTCTTCAGTAAGATAGTATGTTCTTTCTCTTTTCATAATTTAATTAAAAATTCCCCTTTTATTTAAGGGGGATTTTGAAAAAATAGTATGTAACCTTTTTTGGCTATCCCCCGCAAGAAACTTTACCAGTGGTTTTTGGTAAAGTAAAGAACAATGATTTGTCTTTTTTCCTGCGAATATTCTTGTTATGAGGGTTATAGTTCATAACGAAATACATAATTCGGTCTATTTTCTACCTTTATTCTATTCCAAAATTTGTTTTTGTCAAGAAAATTGTTTTTCTATCCTTTTTTGGATCTCTTCTTCGGAACTATTTTTAATATAGTCCCGAATTGTTTTAGATTTTTTCTTGAACTTTTCGTCTAATTCTATTACGTCTGGTCGTACCTTAAGAGCAGTTTTATTTAACCCTACTAGCTTTAACCCTGTTAAACTCTTAACTCTAGAAAGAGCAACATATCCCATTCCTGGTGTAAAGGCCTTTGACAAATTAATTTCAGCTGCATCCAAACTCATCCCCTGACTTTTATGAATTGTTATTGCCCAAGCTAATCTTAAAGGAAATTGTATTATCTTTGCTTTTTCTTCCCCCTCTTCCATTACTTTCCATTCTTCTCTTTCTACATAAACTTTTCTACCCGAAGTTGTTTCTACTACTGGGTTACCCTTATCAAAACCAACTACTTTTCCTAAAGTTCCATTAACATAACCTTTATCAAAATTATTTTTGATAAACATAACTACTGCTCCTTTTTTAAGAACAAGTTTTTTAGGAACAATACTATTATTAATCAAAAATTTAGCAAAATGTTCTTCTCCTTCTTTTCGAAAAGTATAGAATTTTTTCTTTTCTTTTATTTGTTTAAGTTTCTTTCTATTAATAATATCTACTCCTCTATTGTGAGTATATAATTTTGTTGGAGTAATATTTAAAGAAAACTTCTTCTTTTTTTGTTTTAAAAGAGTTTTAACTGAGCCTCTTGTAATGCTATTTGTTCTGATCTCTCTTAAAATTTTACTTAACTCCTCTTCTTGATGTCTGTGCTGCTCGTCCAAATAACAAATTTTCATATCCATTGCATTCCAAATTTGGGAAAGAGTAACAAATCTAGGTTTTCTTCTTTTCTTGGTAACAGGAGGTAGTTGAAAGAAATCTCCTGCACAAACTACTTGAATGCCTCCAAAAGGACGCGGGTCATTTCTAAAAGCTCTACATATCCTATTTACAAAATCAAACTGATAATCATGAAGCATTGATACTTCATCAATTATTAAAACATCAGTATTTGTAATTCTTTTTTTAAGGTAAGGCGTATCAAGTAGATCTTTTAAATCTCTCTCTGTTAACTCTTCTTTTATCCCTAATCCAGACCAAGAATGAATCGTAATACCGTCCAAATGAGTAGCTGCAATGCCTGTTGAGGCAGTAATACCCATTTTAACTCCCTCTGCCTTTAAATAGGAGATATAGCGGTTTAAGAGGTGTGTTTTACCACTACCCGGGGCTCCAGTCAGAAAAACATTGTACCCCATCTTTAAAATTGTCAAAGCTTCATCTTGAGTCATATTTTTGTATAATAGAATAAAAGACCAAAAGGTTCAATTTGACAATAAATTAACCTAGTGTGATAATTCAAATATGAAGATACTATTTGCAGAACATATTGGCTTCTGCTCTGGAGTAAGAAGAGCTGTTAAAATAGCTATGGATTCTCTTAAAAATGATCCAGAGCCAGTTCAGTTCTTAGGGGAGATTGTCCATAATGAATTAGTGATTAGCGAAGTAGATAAAAAGGGGGGAGAAACTATTTCTAATTTTGACGAAGCAAAAGAAGGAACAGTCGTTATAAGAGCTCATGGTCTCCCTCCTACTGAAACTCCAGACAATATTAAATTAAGAGATACTACTTGTCCTTTAGTAGAAAGAGCACAAAAAACTGCTCAAAGATTTTATAAGGAAGGATATCCAGTAATAATTATTGGAGACAAAGAACACTCTGAAGTTAAAGGAATTAATGGCTACACTGAAAATAGTGCAATAATAATTTCAGAAATTGAAAAAGCTAAAAAATTAGATCCTATGGATAAAGCAGCTGCTGTAATTCAAACAACAAAAGACCACCAAAAAGCTGAAAAAATGATAGATATATTAGATAACAAGATTGATGATTTCAAATGGGAAAATACAATTTGTCCAGAAGTAATCTCTAGACAAAGAGAATTAGAGGAAATTTTTAAAAATTCTGAAGGTATTCTTGTAATAGGATCAAAGAAATCTGCAAATACAGGGAGGTTAGCTCAAATGGCTAAAGATAGAGGCAAAAAAGTTTGGTGGGTCAATATTAAAAAAGAATTAATCGAAGAATTAAAAAATGGTGGCTTTGAAGGAATTGAAACCTTAGGAGTAGTTTCTGGAACTTCAGCTCCAGATTGTGAAGTAGAGAAAATTAAAAAATATCTAAAAGAAAACTTTGAGGATCACGAAAAAATAAGTAAATAAATTAATAACAATGGAAAGAAAGAAAACAAAAGTTATAAAAATTGGAAATAAGAAAATCGGTGGCAACAATCCAATTCTGGTTCAATCAATGACGAATGTCCCAACAAGTGATACAGAAAAAACTGTTGAGCAAATTAAAAAACTAGAAGAGGCAGGATGTGAGATTATAAGGGTTGGAGTTCCAGATAAAGAAGCAGCTCAAAAATTAAGTGAAATTAAAAAAAGAATTAATCTCCCCCTAGTAGCTGACATCCATTTTTCTGCAGAACTAGCTATAGAGGCAATTAATCAAGGAGTAGATAAGATTAGGATTAATCCTGGTAATTTCCCAAAAGAAAAATTAGAAAAAGTAGTAAAATTAGCTAAAAAGAAAAATATTCCAATTCGGATTGGAATAAATAGTGGCTCTATTGAAAAAGAACTTGAGAAAGAACATGAAGGAGTAGACGCAGAGACAATGGCAGAGTCAGCTCTTTCTAATATTAAAAAAGTAGAACAATTTGGTTTTGATCAGATAGTAGTTTCTCTAAAAGCTACCGATGTAAAAAGAACTATAAAAGCAAACCAAATTCTTTCTCAAAAGGTTGATTATCCTCTACATCTAGGAGTTACTGAGGCAGGAGGAGAATTTACTGGATCAATAAAATCTTCGCTTGGAATTGGAACACTCTTGTATCAAGGAATTGGAGATACAATCCGTGTTTCTTTAAGTGCAGATCCTGTAAAAGAAATTAGAGTAGCTTATGAAATTTTAAAAAGTTTAGAACTAAGAGAATATGGAGTAAATATTATTAGTTGCCCAACTTGTGCTAGGGCTGATTTGGATGTAATTGAAATATCTAAAGAAATTAGAAAGTTTACCTCAAAAATAAAAACACCCCTTTCAGTAGCTATTATGGGGTGCATAGTTAATGGCTTAGGAGAAGGTAAAACAGTAGATTTAGCTGCGGTAGGAACCAAAGATAAAAATATCATTATGGAAGACGGAGAGGTAGTTGATAAAGTGAAAAAAGAAGATACTGTTAAAACTCTAAAATCAAAAATTGAAAAGAAAATTAAAGAAAAGAAAAACTAGCAAGTTAAGTGAAATAGTCCAATAACTTTTTTATCAGCTTCTTCTAGTTTGTTGTAAGCTTTAATTGCTTGAGGGGTTTTATCAATAACTAATTTAATATCTTTATCTAAGACGGCCTTTTTAGGCTCGTCTTTTACTTTTACCTTCCCAACGCTTCCAATTCCAATAACAATAAAATCAGGTTCTTTTTCTAGGGCTCTTTCAAGATCAGATATCTTTACCTTATGTCCTTCATCTCTCCACCATTCTAAAATTTCTCCGTCCCATCTTACTTCTACATCATTTTCGTATTCCTTATCTTTAATCTTAATTTTTCCAAAAGAATAATCCTTAATCATTAATACTCTATACTAAAATTATTAAAATCTCCTTTGTATTCTTCGAAGTTAACTTCCATATCAGTTACTTTTGCAGTAAAAGGTCCTTCTTTAGCCCATTCAATAAACTTCTCTAAATCTTCTTTTTCTCCTTCGGCCACAGCTTTAACTTTTCCATTTCTTAAATTTCTAACCCATCCTTTTAATCCTAGCTTTCTTGCTCTTGATCTAGTGCTAGCCCTAAAACCAACCCCTTGGACTCTTCCAGAGATTAAAAGTTTTACTCTTTTTTTATTATTCATTTTAATTTAGAACTTGACTTAGTGCTCCTAAAACAAAAATAACAATGATTGAATAAAGTATAAAGTTTGGAACATTTAAGCTATATTCAGGTTTTCTATTTCCTAATTCTTTTGCATTTTTAAAAATGAAAATAATTGCAGTTCCTTCAACTACACCTAATACCGTTCCAACTATTCCTACTACATCAATAAATCTTCTAAACCCACTTAAAAACAGTACTATTGGCACACCACAAGCTATTAAGAAGGCAAGAAAGTGAGGTACGCTAAAATCATAGACTAAAATATTCTTTAAATAATTTCCTACAACTAAAAAAGAACTCGCAAAAGCAAAAATACCAAACAAAGCTCCTAGTGCAATTACTTTTGGATCTACAAGATTAGTTAACCCTTTAAGTGCCTCCTCTGTAGTACCTGTTCCTGACACCCCAACTATCGAAAAGGCAAAAAATAGATAAAGAACCATTATTAATAAAATTCCAACTATCATAATTGTCTTTAAGCTTTTCTTCTCTTTTTTAGTTTTAAGAAGAGAGGCTAAAGCTGGAATAGAACTCCATCCCATAAAAGCATAAAGGATAACTCCGTAAGGTAAAAATATGTTATCCATATTGACCATCTCAAAATTACTTAGTTGAACATCGGTAAAAGTAGCACCAAAGAGTAAAAAAATTATTATAAAAAAGCCAATATTTATAATGGTTTCTGCTTCAGAAATAGTTTCTATCCCCTTATAAATAAAAAATGATAAGAAAGCTGCAAAAACAAGACTTAAGGTTGTCGGAGAAAAACTATAATTAGAAAAAGCAGAAATAATAATGCTAAGGAAGTCTCCACTAACAATAATATAAGCTAAAAGTCCTCCTATTAAACCGGTTATTGTAGCTACAGAAATTATTTTTTTATGATGCTTCCCAAGATATTTTTCTGAAAAACCAGGAAGGCGATGGTTTTCTTTGGTTCTTAAATTAATTTCTCCAAACATTAGTTGCAATAATAATGCAACTAATGATAATCCAATCATATAAAAAATGCTGGGAACTATTCCTGCCTTAGCAATAACAAAAGGCAAGCCAAAAACTCCAGCTCCAACTATTGCTCCAATAAAAGTGAATAAACCTAGAAAAGAATTTTTAGTCCACATAAATAATTAATCAATAAATACTCCTCACCTGTTAACTCAGGTTTTGCTTTTTACTGGTCTTTGATTGTTTTAGTTTATAATTTATAAACTTTGTAGTTTCTTCTCACTTTTTCGTCTACCTTGATAGCTACTTCATCTCCTTTCTTAGCTTTTTCTACGGATTCATGATCAATCTCCATTGATTCTACCTCTTGAGAGAAATCAGTATCTTCTCCTCCAACAATCCTAATTTCATCTCCAACCTTAAGTCCACCTTCTTCTAAAGAAAAAACTGCAACGTTAATATTATCAAAATAGTGAATTACTTCTCCTATTAATTTACCTTCTTCTGGCATTTTTTTAAATTTTTATTAATTTATTAGGACCTTTTCCTTAATTTAGTTTAACACAAGAATTATAATTTTTCATACTATAATTCTTTAATCATATAAGTGTCTTTTAAATTATAACCTAACTTTTTGTAATACCCTCTTACTCCTACTCCAGAAATCACAGCCATCTTCTTTGCTTCAAAGTCCTCTTTAGCAATTCTTTCTGCTTCTTTCATTAGCTTTTTGCCCATACCTTTATGTTGAGGTGAACTTTTTTTATTTTTATCAATCGAAGCCATTCTTCCATAAGTATGAATCTGTCTAACAATAGCTGCATCTTGTAGTGCAGAAAAGAAATGCCCTTCTTTTTGAAAGAAAGATGAAGGAATGCGAAGCCTTAAAAGACTAAAAATATTATCTCTAGTCTTATCTTCAAAGCTTAAAAATATTTCTTTCCCTTCTGAAGCTTCATAATCTATCCTAAACATCTTTATTTCTTTCTCAGAATCAAACTTTTCTCTTATTTCTCTACATCTTATACATTTACACTTCCAATCTTCTTTTTCCATCTCCTGATGGATAATTTGTCTAAGATTTGAAACTTTACATCCTGCTTCTATCTCTTTTGCTGGAATATCTCTAATTATTCTTTGTGCTCTAACATAATAAGGGATTTCTTTTTTAATTTCTTTAATTAATTTTTTTAATCCCTCTTTAGAATAAGGCTTAAAATTACCCTTTTTCCATTCCTCAAAAAGTTCTGTTCCTTCTAAAACCATACAAGGATAAATTTTTAACATGTCTGGTTGAAAATCAGAATTAGAGAAAAGTTCTTTAAACATTTCGAGATCTTTTTTCTTGTCACTTCCTAAAAGATTAGGCATCATTTGATAACTTACTTTAAATCCCGCATCTTTTAATAGTTTTGTTGCTTTAATAGTCTCTTCTACACCATGCCCTCTTTTATTTTTTTCTAAGACCTCATTATAAATACTTTGAACTCCAAGTTCGCATCCTGTAATCCCTAACTCTCTCATAAATTTTATTTCTTTTTTATCTATTAAATCCGGTCTTGTCTCTATATGAATTCCAATAATTCTTCTTTTTGCTTCTTCGTTAATTTCTATTGCTTCTTTTAGGTTGTCGCTGTCTTTTTGATTAGCTGCATCAAAACATCTTTTAATAAATTCCTTTTTGTAATCTTTTGGATAAGCTGTCCAGGTAGCTCCAATTATTCTAAGCTCAATCTTATCAATAGGATGCCCCATTTCCTTTAAAGCTTTTAACCTATTTTTAGTCTGTTTGTAGGGATCAAATTTATTTAATACTGCTCTCATTACAGCAGGCTCAGAATCTAAATAACTCTTTGGTATCCCTTCTTGTGTAGGGCAAAAGATGCAATTCCCTGGACAAGGATAAGGTTCAGTTAATACTGAAACATTTACAATGCCAGACAAAGATCTTACAGGTCTTGACCTTAATAAATCTTCTATCCATTCCATTTTTTCTATGCTTTCATTTTCAATCATTTCGTGATAAGTTTTAAGTAGTTCCATATTGCTTGGTAAAGACATTGCATAACCTTTAGCAATTTCTTTTTTAGCCATTTCTAATCCCTTCGAAGTATTAACTTCGTTTTCTATCACTTTTTTAAGTATTAATTTGTTTGGATCTTTAGCCATCACTTTTATTTTATGAATAAAAAATTTGCAAAACAACTTCTAAAGAAAGTTTATAAAGATTATAACGATATTGCAGAAGACTTTTCAAGAACAAGAGGTTCTATTTGGGCTGAAATGGAGTTTTTAATCAATAAATATAGCAATAAAGATGATAATATTTTAGATCTCGGTTGTGGAAATGGGCGTTTTTATAAAGCCTTTAAGGACAAGGTTAATTATACAGGAGTTGATGCTTCAGAAAAACTAATTGAAATTGCGAAAGAAAAATATCCAGAAGCTACCTTTAAGGTAGATGATGCACTAAAATTATCTTTTGAAGATAATACTTTTGATTCTATCTATTCCTTTGCAGTCTTCCATCATTTTCCTTCCAAAGAAATAAGGAAAGAATTTTTAAAAGAAGCAAAAAGAGTTTTAAAGCCAGATGGAAATTTAATAATTACAGTTTGGAATCTTTTAGATAACAAAAAAGGGAGAAAGTTGCTTTTAAAATATTCTCTTCAAAAATTAATCGGAAAAACTAAACTTGGTTTTAAAGATATTTATTATCCTTGGAAAAGAGGAGATAAAGAAGTTAAAAGATATTATCATGTTTTTACTAAAAGAGAATTAAAAAAATTACTCAAAGAAGAAGGTTTTAAAATAAAAGATCTGGGAAAAATTTCACGCCCAAATAGCACTCAAAGTAATCTATTTATTGTAGGCAAAAATAAGCTTAATTAGGTAAAAAGGAAGACTTATTACTAACAGGGTTACTTCTAGAGAAAGCATTAAGAAAAGGAAGTTTTTAAAACTATTACTTGAAATAAAATAGTTAAAAATATCTCCCCATCCAAGCCAATACAACCCCCCTCCTATTAAAATTATAAAAATAAAGCCCCCAATTGCGTTTTTAAGATCTGCTTTTGAAGGAATCATCTCAATTAAGATAGAAGTAACTAGTACAAAAAATACCCAAAAACTAATAGTAGCTAATCTTTCAGCTTCAAAATTAATTAGGCTAAGGCCTAATTTTTTTGATATTAGTAAAGAAATACCGCTTCCAATTAAAATTGGAGACAAAGCAATTATTATCTTTCCAAATAAGGGCAACTTTGGTTTTGAGTGAACAATATAACCTCCCCTTTTTGAAAAAAGTTTCACTTCTTTTACTTTAGCCCCAACTAAAAAGCATCCTAAAATATGAGACAGTTCGTGAATAATCATTCCAGGAATCATTAAAAAATAATAAAATCTATCTGATAAAATCTCTCTCCAAACTTGATTAAGCGAAAAAGAAAGAAGTATAAAAATTAAAAGATAAAAAATATTCATCTTTTAAAGTAGAAAAGTTAATAAGTATCCCAGAATAGAAAGCAAAGCTATAGGAGGAAGAGCCGGAATAGCTCGACTAATTTTCTGTGAGACAAAAGTATAATAACTTAACAGCAATCCAAGATAAGAGAAAACTAACACAATAAGTGTTTCTTTTATTCCTACACTAGTTAAGGAAGCACAAAAAACTAAAGGAAAAACTATATCTCCTCCACCAATAATCATAAATTTCCCTCCTGGATTTACATTTTTTAGATTCTCTTTAAATCCTTTTAGTTTTTGCGGAATAATAAATCCTATTATTGAATTTGCAGCAACCATCTCCTTTGCCATCTTTACCATATGCTTTGTTTTATAAACAGCAATAACATCATAAACTGAAAAAATTAAAAGAAGAACAACTATACTAATTGGAGAAAAACTAATTCCAATTGCTGCCCCTGCTCCTGCTAATCCTAGCATTATAAGTAAATTATGAAGCCACACTTTTGGCTTAAAAAGCCAAAGAAGAATTAATCCTCCTATTAAAACCAACATCGGAATTAAAGGAAGATAAAAGCTCAGTAAGAATAAAGATCCCCAAAATACAGCTACAATAAAAGTTCCTTTAAAAACAACTTTCCTGCTCTTTTTGAGTTTTTTGAAATAAGATAAGCCAACTATTAATAAGGTAATAATTCCGAAATTAACAAGAACCTTCCACAAAGAAGGTTCTTGAAGAGCAACTTGTTCTTTCTCAAAGATTTTTCTTATCTTAAAGGTAGCACTAATACCAAGTCCTAAAGTTAAGAAAAACAAAACAGATTCCAATAATAAGGGTTTAAAGTAAGAACTAAATTTTTTCTTATTCTCTTTTTCCATTTTAGTTTCTTGAAACTCTGATTAACCCTCCACAAGGAACTATCTCTATCCCTTTCTTTTCCAATTGATCAAGAAAGAGATTAACTCCAATTGAATCAGAGGAAATATGACCAGCTATTACTACATTTATATGAGCTTTTTTAGCATTTTTCCTGTGTTTTTCTGACATATGCATTCCTACAATAGTCCCTGCTTTAGCTTGAGCTAATTTTTCATAAATTTCCGGAGACCCTTCTGTCCCTCCAGTAATTTCAGTTAAAACTATTTTTCCTGTTCTGCTTTCTTTGCTTCCTACAAAAATTTCTGGCCCAGCATTAGTTTGGGTTGCTTTTTCATATTCAGGAATTTCATGAAGAGTTTTCATCAAATCTTTAATGTATTTAGGGTCTTCGTCTTCAATTTTATCTCTTACAAATTTAGCTACTAAATTATCACAAGGAGTATGAACATTAATTAAAGGGATATTAAGTAATCTAGCCATATCAACTACTCTATTGTGATTTGCAGAAGAGACTCCTCTAGCCACCTCAGACATTCTTTTTTCAATTAATTTTTCTGCTATATTAACTGGAACCCCATATTGTTTTAAAACATCTATCTGCAGATCCATTACATCATCTAGCCCCGCCAAAGCACTTCCTAATGGATGATGTGAAATTACAAGATCTATATCTCCCATTTTATCTGCTAAAAGTAGTTCGCTTCCTTTAATATCAATACCAACTAGAACTTTCTTAATCTCTTTCTCTTTATCTCCATAATGAACTCTTGTATCAGAATAAGGATTTTCTAATTTTTCTTTATCAAACTTTTTCTTCTCTTTGTCACTCATATCTTCATACTTTTCTTTTGTTTTTTCAAGCTTTTCTTTAATCTCGTCTTCTCCTCTAAAGTCTGCTTCCATTCCTTTTTTGATTGCTAATTTATAAATTTCTTCTATATTCATAATATTTTATTAATTTAATTTTTATTCGCCTTTAATTACTGCTAATGGCTTTAATTTTACAACTTTTTTAGATAGCCCTGCATCACAAACAGCTTCTACTACTTTATCAATATTTTTATAAGCTAATGAAGCTTCTTCTGCAATGCCTTTTAATGAATGTGATTTTAATATAATTCCTTTTCTTTTTAAATCTTCCTTTACTTTAGCTCCAGAGGTTTCTTTTTTGGCTTGTGTTCGAGACATACTTCTCCCTGCTCCATGGCAAGTTGAATAGAAGCTTTGCTTTGCTGAATTAACTCCTTTTAATACATAAGAGGAAGTTCCCATAGACCCAGGGATTAAAACTGGCTGGCCTACCTTTCTATATTTCTCAGGAACATCTTTATGACCAGGTGGAAATGCTCTAGTTGCTCCTTTTCTATGAACAATTAATTTTTCTCCCTCATGTTCCTCTATTTTAGCAATATTGTGAGCAACATCATAAACTAAACTTAATCCTTCTTCATTTCCTAAAATTTTCTTCCAAACATCTCTAATTTCTTCAGTTATTATCTGTTTATTCGCCCAGGAAAAATTAGCCCCACAACACATTGCTTTGTAATAGGATTGTCCTTCTTCTGAATTAAATGGAACACAATTTAGTTCTTTATCCGGTAAATTAATATTATACTTTTTCATTTTATTAAGCATCAGTTTAATATAATCTGTTGCAATCTGATGCCCTAGTCCTCTACTTCCAGTATGAACCATTACTACTGCTTGTCCTTTAAAAAGCCCAAAGGCTTCTGCTGCCCCTTCGTCAAAAATTTGATCTACTTTCTGTATTTCTAGAAAATGATTTCCACTCCCTAAAGTTCCAACCTGATCCCTTCCTCTTTCTTTAGCTCGTTTTGAAACTTTTGCCGCACTTGCTTCTGAAAGTCTTCCGTTTTCTTCGCAATTTACTAAATCTTCTTTTCGCCCCTTTCCTTGCTCTACTAAAAATTGTGATCCTCCTTCAATAATCTTTTCAATTTCTCCTATAGTAAACTTCTTACTTCTTCCTTTTCCTAGCCCAGAAGGAACTACGTTGTTAAAACCTTGAGCTAACTTATCTAAATATTTTTCTATTTTATCTGCCTCTAAGCTAGACTTTAATAATCTTATAGAGCAAGAAATGTCATAGCCAACTCCTCCTGGAGAAATAACTCCATTTGGGTACTTTGTAGCTGCTACTCCACCAATTGGAAACCCATATCCTTGATGAAAGTCTGGCATTGCTAATCCATATTTTTGTATTCTTGGTAAGGTACAAATATTAGATAATTGTTCTAGAGACCTATCATCAAAAGCATTTTTAATCATATCTTCTGAAGAATAAAATCTTCCAGGGACCTTCATTCCTTTTTTATATTTTTTAGGAATTTCCCATATCCAAGGAGAAATTTGCCTAATATTTTTCTTAGAAATCATGGTTTTATTCTAGTTAATTAATATTATATATCAAAAATAATATTAATTTGATACCGTTTCTCTTTTTTCTTTATTTCTGCTTTATGGTAAGAGGTTGCTTTAATTTCGTTTTCAAAAGATTTAACTTTCTTTCCTTTTAATTTTACTTCCAATCTTTTATCTGTAAA
>CAYPLZ010000001.1:0-33012 GCA_964411855.1 uncultured Candidatus Saccharibacteria bacterium | reverse complement strand
ACAAGAAAAAGATTATTCAGATATAGAGTCTAATTTAAAGAATAATTTTGGTTTAGATGAAGTACATGTTAGTAAAACTAAAAATATAAACCAATATGGGCTTTTAATACAATTTTCTTTAGAAAAAACTAATCCTTATGCATTTTTTACAGAAACAATAAAAAACGGTTTTATACAAGTATTAAATAAATATTATCAATGGAGCGATTTAATTTTAAAATTTGATTTAATCAAAGCCCGGTTTTAAAACCGGGTTTTTGTTTACTAATGCCTATTTTGTGTTAAAATAATTAAATCATGCCTAAAAACAATAATTTTTATATTACAACTAGTATTGCTTATGCTAATGCAGATCCACATATTGGGTTCGCTTTGGAGTGTCTTCAAGCAGACACAATAGCAAGATACGAGCGTTTAAAGAATAAAAACGTATTCTTCTTAACAGGAACAGACGAACATGGGCAAAAAATAGAAAATACTGCTAAAAAAGCAGGAAAAGATCCAAAAGAGTTTACTGATAAAGTTTCACAAAATTTTAGAGCCTTGAATAAGGTTTTAAATATTTCTAATAATAATTTTATCCGAACCACTGATGAGAAAAAGCATATTCCAGCAGTTAAAAAAGCTTGGGAAAAATTAAAAGGAAATGGTGATATTTACAAAAAAGAGTATGAAGGTTTTTATTGTGAAGGATGTGAGGCCTTTTTAACTGAAAAAGATTTAGTTGACGGAGAATGCCCTCATCATCAAGATAAACCTAAAAAATTAGAAGAAGAAAACTATTTTTTTAAGCTTTCAAAGTATGAGAAAGCGATAAAAAAAGCTATAGAAGAAGATAGAATTAATATTATTCCAAAAACAAGGAAGAAAGAGATGCTAAAGATAATAGAGGAAGGGTTAGATGATGTTAGTTTTTCAAGACCTGCTGAGAAAGTAGATTGGGGGATTAAAGTTCCAGGGGATGATAGCCAAACTATCTATTGTTGGGCAGATGCTTTATTAAATTATATTTCTGGAATTGGGTATTATGATGACAAGGAAAGTTTTGAAAAGTTCTGGCCAGCCAATATTCATTGTATTGGAAAAGATATTCAAAAATTTCATTCTTTAATTTGGCCTGGAATGCTCCTATCTTTAGGACTTGAATTGCCAAAAAATATTTATGTCCATGGCTTTATAACTGTAGACGGAAAGAAGATGTCAAAATCAGTAGGAAATGTTATTAACCCCTTTGATCTAGTTGAAAAGTACGGAACAGAAGCAGTAAGATACTTTTTTCTTAGTGAAATTCCACCAACTAAAGATGGAGACTTTAGTTATGATAAATTTAAAAAAAGATATAATTCTGATTTAGCAAATGGATTAGGAAATTTAGTGTCTAGAGTACTTACTTTGGCTAAAAAGTATGAGGTTAAAAAAGGAGATAGTTTTAATAATGAAAAAGTAGAAAAAGAAGTTAAAAAAACAAAAAAGGATTATGAAAAACTAATGAATTCTTATAAGTTAAATAGAGCTATAAATAGAGTATGGGAATTAATTAGTTTTTCAGATCGATATATTGAAGACAAAAAACCTTGGGAAAAAGAAGAAGGATATAAGAAGGTTTTAGCTGATCTATTAAAAATAATTGAAGAAATTGACATTTTAATTAAACCTTTTCTTCCAGAGACAGCGCATAAGATTGAAAAACAATTAAAAACAAAAGAAAAAGAAACATTATTTCCAAGAATAGATTAAATTATGATTTTTGACACTCACGCCCACTTAAATTTTAAAAATTACGATAAAGATAGAGAGGAGTTAATTAAAAAAACTCTTGAAAAAGATGTAGGAGTAATTAATGTTGGAGCTGATTTTAAAACTAGCAAAAAAGCAGTAGAAATTGCTCAGAATCACAAAAATATATATGCAACGGTTGGAATTCATCCAAGCCATGCAAAGGAAGAGGTAAAGATTGAAAAACTTAGAAAATTAGCTCAAAATGAAAAAGTAGTTGCAATTGGAGAAATTGGATTAGATTATTACAGAAACCCAAATGAAAAAGAAGTTAAAAGACAAAAAGAGATTCTTTTAAAACAAATAGAATTAGCAGAAGAATTAGATCTTCCTCTTGTGTTGCATTGCAGAAAAGCTCATCCCGATATGCTTTCTTTACTTTCTGATAAAAAGATAAAAGGTGTAGTGCATTGTTTTAGTGGAGACTGGGAAACAGCTCAAAAATATTTAGATTTAGGACTTTATCTTGGTTTCAATGGAATTATCTACAAAAACCCTTATTCGGAAAAAGTTATTGAAAAAATTTCACTTTCGAAAATGTTAGTTGAAACTGATTGTCCTTTTCTCCTCCCTCCCGAAGTGGAGGAGAAAAGAAATGAACCAATTAATACTCGTTATATAATTAAGGAAATAGCTAGAATTAAAAACTTAAAAGAAGAAGAGGTTGAAAAGCAAACTACTAAAAACGCCAAAAAATTATTTAAATTAAATCATCACTAAAGATAATAATTAATTCCTGAAAGCAATTATGAAATTTAATCATAAAAAAATTGAAGAAAAGTGGCAAAAATATTGGGAAGAACATGATTTTTTCAAAGCTAAGAAAGATAGTGAGAAACCCAAGTTTTATTGCCTTGATATGTTTCCTTATCCTTCAGGAAAAGGATTACATGTTGGGCATGTAGAAGGATATACTGCTACAGATATTATTTCACGTTATAAAAGAATGAATGGTTTTTCTGTTTTACATCCAATGGGATGGGATGCTTTTGGTTTACCTGCAGAAAATTATGCTTTAAAAACTGGAGTAAAACCACAAATTTCAACTAAGAAAAATATTGAAACCTTTAAAAATCAACTGAAATCAATTGGCTTTTCTTATGATTGGTCCAGAGAAATTAATACTACTGATCCCGATTATTATAAGTGGACTCAATGGATCTTTACCCAACTTTATAAAAATGATTTAGCTTATCAAGCTGATGTTCCAATTAACTGGTGTCCTTCTTGTAAAACAGGGTTAGCTAATGAAGAAGTAATTCAAGGAAAATGTGAAAGATGTGATAGTGAAGTAGAAAGAAAAAGAATAAGACAGTGGATGCTAAAAATTACTAGTTATGCAGATAGATTATTAGAAGACTTGGAAGAATTAGATTGGCCAGAAGAAATTAAAGAGATGCAAAGAAATTGGATTGGAAGGTCTGAGGGTGCAGATATCTATTTTGATGTAAAACAGATCAATAAAGAAATTGAAGTCTTTACTACAAGACCTGATACTTTATTTGGAGCAACCTTTATGGTTTTGGCTCCAGAGCATCCTATTGTAGATAATATTTTAGAAGGAGAAGTAGAAGTTGAAAACAAAAAAGAGATAGAAAAATATGTTGAACAAGCTCAAAAGAAATCAGAATTGCAAAGAACTGAACTAAATAAAGAGAAAACAGGAGTAGAAATTAAAGGATTAACAGCTATTAATCCAGTAAATGATAAAGAGATACCAATTTGGATTGCTGATTATGTTTTAGGATCTTATGGCTATGGAGCAATAATGTCTGTTCCAGCTCACGATGAAAGAGATTATGAAATTGCTCAAAAATATGATCTTCCAATTGTTGAAGTTATTAAAGGAGGAGATATAGAAGAGGAAGCTTATTCTGGAGAAGGAGAATTAGTTAATTCAGGAGAATTTAATGGAATGGATTCTGAAAAAGCCAGAAAAGAGATTACAGAGAAATTAAAAGAAAAAGGAAAAGGCGATAAAAGTGTTAATTATAAGTTAAGGGATTGGGTTTTTTCTAGACAAAGATACTGGGGAGAACCTATTCCAATTATTCATTGCCCAAAGTGTGGAACAGTTCCTGTTCCGGAAGAAGATTTACCTTTAGAGTTGCCAGATATTGAAAAGTACGAACCAACTGGAACAGCTCAATCTCCTCTTGCTGAAGTTGAAGATTGGGTAAATACAACTTGTCCAGAGTGTGGAGAAGATGCGAAAAGAGAAACGAATACAATGCCTCAATGGGCTGGGTCTTGTTGGTATTATTTAAGATATCTTAACCCAAAAAACAAGGAGGAATTAGTTGGAAAAGAAAAAGAAGATTACTGGATGCCAGTTGACTTATATGTAGGAGGGGCAGAGCATGCAGTATTGCACTTGCTTTATTCAAGATTCTGGCACAAATTCTTGTATGATATAGATGTTGTTTCTACCAAGGAACCATTTAAAAAATTAAAGAACCAAGGACTTATTCTAGCTGAAAGCGGAAAGAAGATGTCTAAATCAAAAGGCAATGTTGTTAATCCAAATGATATTGTTGAAGAATATGGAGCAGATGTACTTCGTTTGTACGAGATGTTTATGGGACCTTTTGAAGAAGAAGTTGTTTGGAATAAAGATAGTATTATTGGAGCAAGAAGATTTTTAGAAAAAGTAATGGACCAATTAGAGAAAGTAGAAGAAGGTATTGAGAATAAAGAATTAAAAGAATTAACTCATAGAACAATTAAAAAAGTTACTTCTGATATAGATTCCTTTAAGTTTAATACTGCTATTTCTTCAATGATGATTCTTACAAACGAAATGAAGAAAGCAGGAAAAATACCGCAAAAATATTATGAAAGTTTAATTAAGATGCTTTCTCCTTTTGCACCTCACTTCTGCGAAGAAGTTTGGGAAAGACTAGGGCACGATAAAAGCATTCAATTAGCCGATTGGCCAGAATACGATGAAGAAATAGCTAAAAAAGAGGTAGTGGAAATAATAGTGCAAATAGATGGGAAAATGAGGGATAAATTTGAAGCTGAAGTAGGAACTAAGGAAGAAAAAATTAAAAAGTTAGCTCAAGAAAGAGAAAAAGTTAAAAAATGGTTAAAAGGGAAAGATATTAAAAAAGCAATTTTTGTCCAAGATAAATTAATCAACTTTGTTGTTGCATAAAATTTATGTGCGGAATAATAGGCTATATTGGCAATAAAAAAGCTAGGCCGATTTTAATGAATGGTTTAAAACACCTCCAATACAGAGGCTATGATAGTGCTGGGATAGCAACAATTGATAATGGGAAGGGAACTAGAGTTAGAGCAGTTGGAAAGCTTAAAAATTTAAAAAAGAAATTAAAGAAAGAAGATCTTAAAGGAAATTATGGGTTAGGTCATGTAAGATGGGCTACAAATGGAAAAGTTACTGAAAAGAATGCTCATCCTCATTCTGATTGTGAAGAGAAATTATATTTAATCCATAATGGAATTATTGAAAATTACAAAGTAATTAAAGAAAAACTAAAAGAAAAAGGACATAAATTTGATTCAGAAACTGATACTGAAGTTATTGCTCACCTCATTGAACATTTTTTTGAAGGTAATTTAGAAAAAGCAGTTCAAAAAGCACTCCATTATTTAGAAGGAGCTTATGCTTTTGCAGCAATTCATGAAGATGATCCTGATAAAATTGTAGCTGCAAGATTTTCTAGTCCTTTAATTGTAGGAATAAAAGACGGAGAATATTTTGTTGGTTCTGATCCTTCTGTACTTTTGCCATATACTAACAAGGTCATTCCTTTAGAAAATGGAGAGATGGTAACAATTACAAAAGATGACATTAAGATAAGAGATAAAAACAATTCAATTCAAGAGAGGAAACCAAAAGAACTTGATATGGAAATTCAAGAGGCACAGAAGAAAGGATATTCTCATTTCATGCTAAAAGAAATCTTTGAAGAACCGGATGCAATTAAAGATAGCATTCGAGGAAGGACAATCGAAGATAAAGGACTTGCTAAACTAGGTGGTTTAATTGATTACAAAGATGAGTTAAAGAATATAGAAAGAATTATGATTGTTGCTTGCGGGACAGCTTATTACGCCGGGCTAATTGGAGAGTATATGATAGAAAATTATGCAAAAATCCCAGTTGAGGTAGAAGTTGGATCCGAATTTAGGTATAGAAATCCCGTAATAGACGAAAAAACAGCTGTTTTAGCGGTTTCACAATCTGGAGAAACCGCTGATACTCTTGCAGCTATAGAAGAGGCTAAAAGAAAGGGTGCGTTAACCTTAGGAATTGTAAATGTAGTTGGTTCTTCAGTTGCTAGAGAAACAGATGCTGGAGTCTATAATCATATTGGTCCTGAAATTGGAGTAGCCTCTACAAAGGCTTTTATCTCACAGATGACTATTTTAGGTTTGTTAGCCGTATTTTTAGGAAGACAAAGAGACATGTCTTTGTCTGAAGGAAAGAAAATTATTAAAGAAATAAAGAAATTACCAGAGCTAGCAGAAAAAACTCTTTCAGAAAATGAGAGTAGAATAAAAGAATTAGCTAAAAAATACAAAGAGTTTAAGAATTTCTTTTTCTTTGGAAGAAAATTCAATTACCCAATTGCAGTTGAAGGAGCTTTAAAACTAAAAGAAGTTTCCTATTTACATGCAGAAAGTTATCCAGCTGGAGAATTAAAGCATGGGCCAATTGCTTTAATAGATAAAAACTTCCCTTCCTTCTTTTTAGCTCCCGATACAAGTGTTTTTGGAAAGATTGTAAATGGAATAGAAGAAATTAAAACTAGGGAAGGACCAGTAGCTGCTATTACAAACAAATCTAAAGAAAAAGAATTAAAAGAATTAGCAGACGATTTAGTGATAGTTCCAAAAACAATTGAAATGTTATCCCCAATTTTAACTGTGATTCCACTTCATTTACTTGCAGCCTATATTGGATTAGAACTTGGAAGAGATATTGATAAACCAAGGAATTTAGCTAAAAGTGTAACTGTTGAATGATTTTAAACAAGTTTTCCACAAGTTATTACTTGACAATTGTGGAAAAAACGGATTAAACTAAAAAAAGTATTATGAATTATATTACTAAAACAAATCTCTTTTATATTGATTGGAAAACCATTTCCTTTGGGAAGGAGATTTGTTTTAGTTTGTTTTGAGATTAAATAACAACTTGAAATCAATTAAAACAAGTCTCCTCTCTAAAGGAGGCTTGTTTTTTTGTTCTTTAAAATCTTTTAAATAAGGAGGGAAACGAGAAGGAAAAGATTTAAATTCAATTATTTTTTCTAAAAATTCTTTTAAAAAGGGGAATAATCAAATGCTAAGTAGAAGAGAGTTAAGAAGCGAGAAGAACAAACTCGAAATAGCTAGAGATTGTAGCATCCACCATGAAGAAAAAGGAGTAAAGCATGTTTGTGATCATTGCAGTAACAGAGAATTTTGTAGAGCGTTCAATCCATATGCAGATTGCTTATTAGATGCCAGAGAGGAACAATATTGACAAAAAGAAAGAAAAGAATTAGATTTAAATACTTTCTTTACAAACAAAGGGGGCCTAAAAATGGGCAAGAATGAACTTTCTACCGAGAGAAGCTTTATTTCATCAGCTGACTTTATAAGGGCGAATGAATTGTCCACTTGTAGACTGCCAGAAATGGGGGTAAAGATACGACAAAAGGAAAATAAAGTGAAGGCCTTAGAAAAGAAAGCAAGAGAAGCTAAAACTTACACTGAAGAACTCCAGATCAGAGTTCAAAAAATAGCTCTTGAAAAAAGAATAAGAAAATTAGAAAAATTAAGAATAGAATTTGAAAAAGAATTGATAGACCTATTGATGAGACTTAAACCAAACATAAAAAAAGAGGAGTAAAAACTCCTCTTCTTTTTTTTGGCTATTTTGTTCTTTATATCCTTTTAATATCTGCTCCTATATTCCTTAGTTTTTCTTCAATTTTTTCATAGCCTCTATCAATATGGGAAATATCTTTAATTAAAGTCTGGCCATCTGCAATTAATCCGGCAAGGATTAAAGCTGCTCCAGATCTAATATCTAATGCACTAATTTCAGTTCCCATCAAAGGTGTTTTTCCAAAGACTAGAGCACGATGTGGATCTGCTATTTCAATATCTGCTCCTAGCTTCTTAAGCTCATGTAAATGCTGGAATCTGTTTTCATACAAAGGGTCGTGAACTACACTTTTTCCTTCTGCTTGAGTTAAAAGAACTGAAGTTTGAGGTTGAAGATCGGTCGGAAAGCCGGGATATGGTAGGACTTGAACATCAGCTGCTTTAAAATCTTTCGATGGTTTAATTTTTACACTATTTTCTTTTATCTCTAGATTTACTCCGATTTCTTTTAATTTATCTAAAAACATTGTTAGATGTTCTGGGACAACATTTACTACTTCTCCTTCTCCTTGGGTTAAGGCAAAGGCAAGAATATATGTTCCTCCAACTAGGGGATCAGGATAAATATCATATTCTACTCCTTCTAACTTGTCTTGTCCTTCTATCTCTAAGGTATGATTTCCAATTCCTTTAATTGAGGCTCCCATTTTTTCTAATTGATGACATAAGTCTTGAACTTGTGGTTCTGCTGCAGCAGTCTTTATGGTTGTTTTTCCTTTTCCAAGAGCAGAAAGCATTAATAGGTTTTCTGTTGCTGAAACAGAAAATTCTTTTAGTATTACCTTTCTTCCTTTAATATTATCTGGGCTTTTAAAGTGATAGAATCCATCTTTTTCTTCAACTTCTACACCTAAAGCCTTTAGTCCTTTAATGTGAGCCCAAATAGGACGGAGGCCAATTCGGTCTCCTCCAGGATGAGGAACTTTAATTTCATTAAAACGAGCCAAAAGTGGACCAATTAAAAGAACAGAAATTCTCATTTTTCTGAAAATTTCTGCTGGTATATGTTCTGGGTTAATGTCGGCTGGATTAATTTTTACCTTATTATCTCCAACCCATTCTACTTTTGCACCTATTTGTTCTAATATTTTTAACTGGTTATGAACATCAGAAACTTGAGGAAGGTTTCCTATAACTGATGTTTCTTCTGTTAAAAGAGTAGCAGCTAATGCTGCTCCTGCTGAGTTTTTATAACCTGATATTTCTACTTTCCCTGAAAGTTTATTTCCTCCTTTAATTAAGAATTTTTTATCTTCCATAATAATGTTTAAAAAATGAATTTACTTATTAATTAAACCATTTTACCTTTTTTATTAGAAAGAGTAAAAATTTACTTCATTTCCATCTTCCTTTATAATTAAAATATCAAATTAACAAAGTTTTATGCCTAAAAATAAAGATAAAGAGGATAAAACAAAAAGAATAGCTTGCTTAGGGGGAGGAAATGCAATGCCGAAGACAGTAATTGCAGGTTTAAAAAAGAAAGATATTAAATTATCTGTAATTTGTGCAATGCTTGATTCAGGAGGATCTACTGGAAGGCTAAGAGAAGATTATAATATTATCTCTCCCGGAGATATTAAAAGAGCATTTATTGCTCTAGCTAATACCTCTCCAGTTATAAAAAACCTTTTTGATTATCGGTTTCAAACTGGAGAATTAGAAGGACATAGCTTTGCTAACCTTTTTATTGCTGCTCTTGAATTAAGCAGTAATGATTATGAAAGAACCTTAAAGGAGCTGAATAAGCTCCTTAATGTAAGGCATCAAGTATTGCCTGCTACACTTACTAAATCTCACCTATATGCAGAATTAGAAAATGGAAAAATCGTAAAAGGAGAGACAAATATTGATGTTCCAAAACACGATGATAGCTTAAAGATAAAAAAAGTATACTTAAAACCAGAAGCAAAAGCATATCCAGAATCTGTAAAAGCTTTAACTAAGGCAGACCTTATAGTTCTAGGCCCAGGAGATCTTTATTCTTCTTTGGCTCAAATACTTTTAACAAAAGGTATTGCAAGAGCAATGAGAGAAAGTGATGCAAAAGTAGTCTATATCTGTAATTTAATGAGAAAGAGAGGAGAGACAAATAGATTTAACGTGCAAGACTTTGTTGGTGTTATAGAAAAATATTTAGAAGGAGAAGTTGATCATGTAATCTTTAATACACAAAAACCTTCCAAAAAAAGAATAAAAGAACATAAAGCTAGACACCCAGAATTATTAAGTTTAGTGCAATACAAAGAAGAGTTATTAAAAAAAGATAAATATATTGGTAAGAAAATAATTAAAAATAAAGGTCCTATTGTTCACGATCCTCACAAATTAGCCAATACAATCTTAAAAATATTAAATAATAATGAAAACTAAACAAGCAGTAATTTTAGCAGCAGGGAAAGGAACTAGATTACGGCCGCTTACGGCAACTAAACCAAAGCCTTTTATGGAGGTTGCAAACAAGAACCTTTTAGAACACAATTTAAATCAACTAAAAGGACTTGTAGAAGAAGTTATTATTGTAATTGGGTACGAAGGAGATAAAATTAAAGATTTTTTCGGAGATAGTTATAAGGGAATGAAAATTAAATATACGGAGCAAGATGAAGCAGTGGGAACTGGTGATGCAGCTGTTCAAGCCCTCCCTTTAATTGAGGGAGATGAATTTTTAATTATGAATGGAGATGATCTTTATTTTAAAAAAGGAATAAAGGAAGCTATGAAGAAAAATCCTTCTATGCTTTTAAAAGAAGTAGAGGAACCTTCTGCTTTTTCACAAGCATTGGTAAAGGACGGCGTAATTCAAAAGATAGTAGAAAAACCAAAGAAAAAACTAAGCAATTTAGCCGGAATTGGATTATACTTTGCCAATAAAGAAGTTTTTGAGGCTAAAATTGAAAAATCGAAAAGGGGAGAATATGAATTGCCAGATTACTTTATCAAATATATTAGAAATGGAAAGAAACTATATAGTGCTTTAGCAGATGAGTGGTATCCAGTTACTTATCCTTGGAGTGTAGTTAAAACAAATAAAGTAGTCTTAAGAAACTTAAAAGGTAAAAACAAAGGAAAGATAGAAAAAGGAACTACCTTAAAAGGAGAAGTTAAAATAGGAGAAGGAACAGTTATTAAAAGCGGATCCTATATCGAAGGTCCAGTATTAATCGGAAAAAATTGTAAAATAGGTCCAAATTGCTATATCAGAGGAGCTACCACAATAGGAGCTAATTGTCATATAGGAAATGGAGTAGAAGTTAAAAATTCAGTAATTTGTGACAACACAAATATTGCTCACTTAAGTTATGTAGGGGATTCTGTAATTGGAAAAAATTGTAATTTTGGAGCTGGCACAATAACAGCAAACTTAAGAAATGATGGAGAAAATATTAAATCTATGGTGAAAGAAGAACTAGTTGATACAGGAATGAAAAAGTTTGGGTGCGCTACAGGAGATAATGTTAAAACAGGAATTGGGACTTTAATTTATCCCGGAAGAAAAATTTGGGAGGGAAAAACTACTAAACCAGGAGAGCACGTTAAAAAAGATATTAAATAGAAAAGTTAAAACAAAAAAAAGCCACCAGTAATGGTGGCTTTTTGATTGGGATAGAGTAGTGCCCGAGGAGGGACTCGAACCCTCAAGTCCGTAAGGACAGTGGATTTTGAATCCACCCTGTATGCCAAATTCCAGCACTCGGGCGCTCTTTTAAATCCGCTTTAAAATTATCACTTTTCTTCTCTCTGGTCAATCTTCTTAAAGTCACAATCATCATTGGAACACTTTATCAATCCTTTTCCATTATATACTAGTAAAGAGCCACATTTTGGACATTTTTCTCCAGTTGGTTTATCCCATAGAGCAAACTCACAATCAGGATATTGATCACATCCGTAGAATATTTTTCCTTTTTTAGTTTTCTTCTGTACTAATTTGCCTTTTTCGCATTCAGGGCAATCAATGTCAGGTCCTTCTTTTTCTAGAGGTTCGCTATACTTACATTTAGGGAAATTAGAGCAGGCATAAAATCTTCCATATTTTCCAAGTCTAATAATTAAAGGGGAACCACATTTTGGACATTCTTTATCAGTTGGTTTTTCAGTGTAATCTTTTTTATCAACTTCATCGTATTTCTTTTCTAGATTTTCATTGAAAGGCTTATAAAAATCTGCTATTACTTTCTTCCATTCTGCTTTTCCTTCTGCAATTTCATCTAGCTCATTTTCCATATCTGCTGTAAAGTCAGCATCTACAATTTTAGGAAAATGCTCTACTAGTAAGTCATTTACTACTATTCCAATTTCAGTAGGCTCAAACCTTTTGTTGTTATTTTTTCTTAAATAATTTCTTCTTTGAATAGTTGATAGAATTGGAGCATAGGTTGAAGGTCTTCCAATTCCGTGTTTTTTTAATTTTTTAATTAAAGAAGCTTCAGAATATCTTGGAGGGGCTTGAGTAAAGTGTTGTTTTGAAAGAATTTCTTTTAAGTCTAATTCTTCTCCTTTTTTAACATTTGGAAGAGTGGATTGATTTTTTCTTCTTCTAAAAGTATAAACTTTTAAAAATCCATCGAATTTTAAATTTTTACCTTTTGCTCTTAAGGTATATTTTCCTGCTTCAATATTTACAGTAACAGTATTATAAATTGCAGGTTTCATTTGAGAAGAAATGAATCTTCTCCATATTAAGTTATATAATTTCTGTTGAGCATCATTTTTAATTTTTACATCATCAGGAGTTTTAGAAGGATAAGAAGGACGAATTGCTTCGTGGGCTTCTTGAGCTCTTCCTTTTGTTTTGAATTTTCTCCATTTATGATAATTTTCTCCGTATTTTTCTGTAATAACTTTTTTGGCAGCTGCTAATGATTGCTTGGATAGATTTAAGGAATCTGTTCTGTGATAAGTAATTAAACCTTTCTCATATAATTTCTGAGCAAGACTCATTGTAAATCCAGTAGGGAAGTTATATTGTTGCCAAGCTTCTTGCTGAAGATCACTTGTAGTAAAAGGAGGATAAGGATTTCTTTTCTTCTCTTTTCTTTTAACATCTTTTACCTTATAGTCTTCTTTTTCTAGATTCTTAATAATCTTATCTGCTTTTTCTTTTGAATCAATGCTCTTTTTCTTTATCTTTTTATTATTTTCTTTAATTAAAAGTGCTTCAAAATCGTCTTTTTCTTCCTTTTGGCTTAAAAGGGCTTTAATTCTCCAGTATTCTTCTGGGGTAAAAGCTTTAATTTCTTTTTCTCTATCAACAATAAAACGAAGAGCTACTGACTGGACTCTTCCAGCAGATAAACCTCTTGCAATTTTTTTCCATAAGAAAGGAGAGAGCTTATACCCTACAATTCTATCTAAAACTCTTCTTGCTTGTTGAGCGTTTACTAAATTCATATCAATTCCTCTTGGGCTTTCTAAAGCTTCATTGATTGCACTTTTAGTAATTTCGTGGAAAGCAATTCTCTTGTATTGATCTTCTTTAAGATCTAAAGCTTTAGATAAATGCCAAGAAATGGCTTCACCCTCTCTGTCAGGGTCAGTTGCAAGAATTACCTTGTCAGCTTTTTCAGATTTTTTTCTTAATTCTTTAATTCTTTTCTTTGCTTTTGGGATAAGTACGTAATCTGGCTCAAAATTATCTTCAATATCAATACCAAGTTTCTTTGAAGGTAAATCTCTAATATGGCCTTGAGAAGATGTAATTTTAAAGTCTTCTCCTAAAAACCTATCTAAGGTTTTGGCTTTTGTGGGTGACTCAACTATTATTAATTCCATAATTTTACTCTTAAGTTTTATTTAAGAGGTAATTAAAAAGTATCAATTCCGTTGCTATTTATTATTAAGATAAATTGGAGGAATGTCAATTAAATTTTTGCATTGCAGCGTCTAAGTCCTTATTTAGAAAAAGTTCTATAGCTTGAGCTGCTTTGACAACAATTTCCTTTACATCTTGTTTTTCTTTTTTGTTAAATTTCTGCAATACAAATCTTTTACCACTGCCTGGTTCTCTATTTTCAGAATCAATTCCAAGTCTTACCCTTATAAAGTTCTTAGTCCCTAATTTTTCTATTACTGAAATTACGCCGTTGTGGCCTCCGTGCCCTCTATCTTTGTTTATTTTTAATTCTCCCAATGGTAAATCAAGATCATCATGGATAATAATAATCTTTTCGGGAGGGATATTGTAATAGTCTGCTACTTTCTTTACTGCTCTTCCAGAATTATTCATATAGGTGGTTGGTTTTTGACAAATCACCTCTTTATTAGCTAATATTCCTTTTGCAAGCAAAGATTTGAATTTTTTGTTTTTCTTTAATTCAGGGAAATTGGTTTTGTCGACAAACTTATCGATTGCCTTAAAACCAATGTTGTGACGAGTGTTATTATATTGTTTCTCGGGGTTGCCGAGTCCGGTAATTAAAATCATTAAAATATTCTAACATTTTTCTTGTAAATACATAAAACTTTGTTATAATAAATTTACTGAATTACGGCTTTTTAGAAGGTAATTTAAGTTAAAAATTTAACTAAAAAATATGAAAGAATTTGCATTATTTCTATGGGAATTAATTAAAATTACGGCAATAGCATTAGCGATAGTCATTCCTATTCGCTATTTTTTATTTCAACCATTTCTTGTAAATGGAGCTAGCATGGAACCAACATTTCAAAATGGTGACTATTTACTTGTAGATGAAATTACTTATCGTTTTAGAGAACCAAAAAGAGGAGAAGTTCTAGTATTTAGATATCCTAATAATCCTTCTAAGAAGTTTATTAAGAGACTAGTTGGATTACCAGGAGAAAAAGTTGTTGTTGAGAATGGAAAAGTAAAGATTAGTACAAATGGAAAAGAACATGAATATGTTTTAGATGAAGATACTTATCTTCCAAATGCTAGTACGCCTGGTAAAGTAGAGATGAGATTAGATGAGAATGAATATTTTGTTTTAGGAGATAATAGAGATGGCTCTTATGACTCTAGAGGCTGGGGAGCTTTAAAAGAAGAACAGATAATTGGTAAAGTCTTTTTAAGAGCTTGGCCAATTGAAGGTTTTGGAACCTTTTCTAAGCCAAAATATCCTGGAAAATAAATAAATTTTAAAATTATAATTATGAGTAATAAAGGAAAATTTCAAACTCCAAAAGGAATTCACGATATCCTTCCTAAAAAACAAAAATATTACAGGAAGGTTTATCAAGTTTGTAAAAAGATAGCAGATTACTATGGATTTCAAGAGATATATACTCCTATCTTAGAAGATAGAGGAGTATACGAGAAAGGAACAGGTAAAGAGACAGATATTGTTCAAAAAGAGATGTTTGAATTAGAAACTAAAGGAGGAGAAAAACTAGCTTTAAGACCAGAAGGAACTCCAGGAATAGTAAGGTCCTATATCGAAAATGGAATGTCAAACTGGCAAACACCAGTTAAGTTATGGTATTTCGGTCCATTTTTTAGATACGAAAAACCTCAAGCTGGAAGATACAGACAATTTTGGCAATTTGGTTTTGAGATTATTGGACAAGATGATGCAGCAGTTGATGCTGAATTAATTCAGATCTTCTATAATATCCTTCGAGAATTAAAACTAGAAGATATTTCTATAAAAGTTAATTCAATAGGAGATGAAGAATGTAGACCTGAATATCTTGAAGAGCTTAAAAAATATTTTAAAGATAATAAGAAGAATCTTTGTAAAGATTGTCAGAAGAGATTAAAGAAGAATGTTCTTAGAATATTAGATTGTAAGAATAAGAAGTGTAATAAAGTAAAAGAAGATGCCCCTCAAATTATAGATAACCTTTGTGATGATTGTCACGATCACTTTAAAACAATGCTTGAATTTTTAGATACAACAGACATTCCTTATGAGCTTGATTCTTATCTAGTTCGAGGATTAGATTACTACACAAGGACTGTTTTTGAAGCATTTGTAGAGGACGAAGATGAAGAAGAAGGGCAAAATGCCTTAGGTGGAGGAGGAAGATATGATAAATTAGTTGAAATATTTGGAGGAAAAGATACACCAGCTGCAGGAATGGCAGGAGGCGTAGAAAGAATAGTAGAAAAATTAGTTGATGAAAGATTAACTTTTGAAGAAGCTGAAGAGCCAAAGGTATTTTTAGCTCAAATTGGAGAAACAGCAAAAAGAGAAACATTTAAGCTCCTTGAAGAGTTTAGACAGGAAGGAATTAAGGTAGCAGAATCTCTAGGAAGGAATTCTTTAAGACCACAATTGAACATTGCAGACAAGATGGAGGTTGACTATACTCTAATTTTAGGTAAAAAGGAAGTAGTAGAAGACGAGATTATTATCCGTAATATGAAAAGCGGAAAGCAAAAGAAGGTCAAATTAAGCAAAGTAGTCGATGAAATTAAGAAAAATTTAAAGTAAGATGAAGGACTGCTTATTCTGTAAAATTGCAAATAAGGAACAAGATGCAGATATAGTAGCAGAAGGAGATGATTTTATAGCTTTTGAAGATATTAATCCAAAAGCTCCAGTCCATGTTCTGATTGTTCCTAAAAAGCATGTATCTTCTGTAAATGATGTAAAAGAAGAAGATAAGGAATTAATGGGAAATTTGTTTCTTGCTGCTCAAAAAGTTGCGGAGAAAAAGGGAGTTAAAGAGCAGGGATACAGATTAATTGTTAATACTGGTAAAAAAGCAGGACAAGAAGTAGAGCATCTTCATCTACATTTAATAAGTGGTAAAAATTTAGGATTTTAAAAAATTATGAAAATAGAAGTAACAAAAAAAGGAAACGAGAGCTCTAAAAACCTAATAAGAAGATTCTCCTCTCAAATTAAAAGGAGTAATATTCTTAGGAAAGCTCGCAAGAATCAATACCATCAAAGGGAATTGAGCGATCAAATGAAAAAAAGAGAAGCTCTTCGAAAAAAGAAAAAAAGGGAAAAATATAGAAGACTTCGAAAATTAGGTGAGCTCTAAACTTAAATATTTATGGATTTAAAAGAACAAATTCAAAACGATCTAAAAAAGGCCTTAAAAGCAAAAGAAAAAGGCAAGGTTTCTGTTTTGAGAATGGTTAACTCTGAAATTAAAAATGAAGAGATTGAAAAGAAAGAAGATTTAACTGATGAAGATATTATTCAAATTATCTCAAAAGAATTAAAAAAGAGAAAAGAAGGAGTAGAAGAATTTAAAAAAGCAGGCAGAGAAGAGACAGTAGAAGAGGAAGAAAAACAAATTAAGGTTTTAGAAAAATATCTTCCAGAACAATTAGAAGAAGATGAGGTAGAAGAACTAGTTGAAGAGGTTATAGAAGAAGTGGGGGCAAGTGATATGAGTGATATGGGAGAAGTAATGAAAGAAATTATGCCAAAAGTAAAAGGAAAAGCAGATGGGAATATGGTGAATAAGATTGTAAGAGAGAAATTACAATAGAATGATAGAGGTAAATAATTTAACTGATTTTGATATAGAAGAAAAAAAGATAAAAGAAATAACAGAGAAAGTTTTAAGAGAAGAAAACCAAAAAGAACTTAATCTCTCGATAGCTTTTGTAAAATCTGATAAAATAAAAGAAGCAAATAAAAAATACAGAAAAAAGGATGAAGTTACTGATGTTTTATCCTTTGGAGACCTTGAAGACGATTTTGCTGAAATTATAATTTGTCCTGAAGTACTTAAAAAAGAAAAATTGATGAAAGAAGTTTCTTTTCGCCTTATTCACGGAATTTTACATATCTTAGGTTATGAGCATAAAAAAGATGAAAAAGAGGCGGAAAAAATGTACGAAACTCAAGAAAAATATTTAAATAAGTTTTTTAATTAATAAAAATGGCAAAATCTTTTATCTCAACAGGCATTGATATCGGATCCGATTCTATTAAAATTTTAGTTACTACTAAAAAGAGTTCCGATGGTAGCACTCAAGTTTTGGTTCAAAATAGTGAACCTGCAGAAGGAATGCGAAAAGGAGTTGTAGTTAAGCCTCAAAAAGTTTCTAATATTATTAAATCACTAGTTAAAAAAGCTAGTCAACAGATTGGAAGAGATATTAATTCAGTTTATGTGAATTTAGGAGGAAGTCATCTTTTTTCAACTTCTTCCCAAGGATTAATTTCTGTTTCAAGAGCAGATAGAAAAATTTCTCAAGAAGATATTAATAGGGTTTTAAAAGAAGCAAAGACTTTTTCACTTCCTTCCTTAAAGGAAGTTTTTGATTCATTTCCAAAAGAATTTATTATTGACGGGCAAGAAGGAATAAAAGAACCCCTTGGTTTAAAAGGGGTAAGGCTTGAAGCTAAAGTTTTAGTTTTAGGTGCTTTTAGTCCTTATCTTGAAAACTTAACTCAAAGCGTATTAGATGCAGATGTTCAGATTTCAGACATCTTAGCTTCTCCTCTTGCAAGTGCAAGAGCTGTTTTAAGTGCAAGAGAAAGAGAGCTAGGGGTAATAGTAATTGATATTGGAGCCGGGAATACAGGAATTTCTGTATTTGAAGAAGGTAATTTAATACATTTAAATGCTTTCCCAATTGGTTCTTCCAATATTACAAATGATATTGCAATAGGGTTAAAAACAGATATTGATATTGCAGAAAAAATTAAAAAAGAGTATGGAACTTGTAAAGCAGGGAGAGATTCAAAGAAAAAGATTGAAATTGAAGAGAAAGATTTAACATTTTCAAAAAGAGATTTAGTTAAAATTATTGAACCAAGAGTAAAAGAGATTTTTGAACAGGTTCAAAACGACTTAAAAGAAATTGGAAAGGATGGAACTTTACCTGCTGGAGTTGTAATTACTGGTGGGGGAGCAAAACTTCCTGGAATTAAAGATTTAGCAAAAGACGAATTAGGTCTTCCAGTTAAGATTGGAGAGGCTAAAGGTTTTGTTCCTGCTATTGAAGATACCTCTTGGGCTACTGCTTGTGGATTAACTCAAAGAGGTTTTGATGAAAGAGAAGATAAAAGTTTTTCTCCTTCCTGGATGAAAGGAATTGGAAGTAAAATTAAAAATATATTTAGAATTTTTATTCCATAAAAAATTAAGTAATTTGATTCTATGAATACTAATACAAATATAAAAGTTATTGGAATAGGAGGATCAGGAGGAAATGCTATTACAAGAATGAAAAAACAAGGAATTAAAGGAGTGGAACTTATTGCTTTAAATACTGATGCCCAAGACCTCAAAAAGACAAAAGCTGACAAAAAAGTAAGATTTGGTAATGAGACTACCCGAGGTCTTGGAACCGGAATGAATCCTAAAATTGGGAGAAAATCTGCCAAAGAAAGTGAAGACGAAATCAAAAAACTTTTAAGAGATACTGATTTAGTATTTATTACTTATGGTGCTGGTGGAGGAACTGGAACAGGAGCTGGTCCAGTTGTAGCTAATTTAGCTAAAGAAAGTGGAGCTCTTACAATGGCAGTTGTAACTAAACCATTTTCTTTTGAAGGAGAAGCTAGAAAGAAGATAGCAGAAAAAGGAATTAAAAAACTGAGAAAAAATGTTGATAGTTTAATTACTATCTCAAATGATAAACTTTTAAAGCATCTTGGGTCTCGAATTTCAGTTGTAAAAGCATTTAAAGAATGCGATGACGTTTTAAGGCAGGCAGTGCAAGGAATTTCTGATTTAATTCTATTACCAGGAATTATTAATGTAGACTTTGCAGATGTTGAAAGAATTATTGGAGATTCTGGAACTGCTCTTTTTGGAATAGGGAGGGCCAGTGGCCAAAGAAGAGCAAAAGATGCAGCTCGAAAAGCACTCGATTCTCCTTTACTTGATATTGCACCTAAAAAAGCAGAAGGAATCTTGTTTAATGTTTCCGGAGGATTAGATATTAGTCTTTCTGAAATTGAGGAAGTAGCAGAAGTAGTAAAGGAAGAAGTTGATCCACAGTCAGATATCATATTTGGGGCTGTTCAGGACGAAGATTTGAAGAAAGGAGAGATAAAAGTCACCATTATTGCCACTGGATTCTAGTTTCTTTTTGAATTTAAAATCACTATTACCGACCTCTAAGGTCGGTTTTTTTATTTTCTAAAATAATGTGCTATACTAGAGAAAGAAATTAACGCGAAGGTTGAAAAATAACTCCCTTTAAAAACTAAATGCCCCATGGTAGAAAAAGTAGAAAAAAGAAGCGGTCAAATTGTCGATTTTAATCAGAAGAAAATTTCTAAAGCTATTCACCAAGCTATTACTGCAACTGGTCAAGGAGATGGTGAAAAAGCAAAAGAGATTTCAGATAAAGTTGTCGAAATTTTAAATGAAGAATACGACGGAGAAACTCCTCACGTCGAAAATATTCAAGATATTATCGAAAAAGTTTTAGTAGCAGAGGATTTATTTGAAACTGCTAAAGCTTACATTCTTTATAGAGAACAAAGAAGAAAGACTAGAGAAACTGCTCAAGGAATTGATGAAACAATAGAGATGGTGGATGACTATATTAAGGAATTGGATTGGCAGGTAAGGGAGAATGCGAATATGTCATATTCAATGCAGGGGCTAAACCATTATGTTGTTTCAGCTGTTACAAAAGAATATTGGTTAAATAGGATCTATCCTCAAGAAATTAGAGATGCAGTAAGAGAAGGGAAGTTTCATATTCATGACCTTGATACCTTAGCAACTTATTGTTGCGGTTGGGATTTGTATAGTTTACTTCAAAAAGGATTTCGGGGAGTTCCAGGAAAAGTGGAATCAAAGCCACCAAAACATTTTGGTGCAGCACTAGGGCAATTAGTTAATTTTTTGTATACACTTCAAGGAGAAAGTGCAGGAGCACAAGCCGTTTCTTCTTTTGATACCCTCTTAGCTCCATTTATTAGATATGATAATTTAAGTTACAGGGAAGTTAAGCAGAATATGCAGTCTTTTATTTTCAATTGTGCTATTCCAACAAGAGTTGGCTTTCAAAGCCCATTTACAAATGTAACTTTAGATATTAACCCACCAAAAGATTTGGCTGATCAGCCAGTAATTATTGGAGGAAAGGCTCAAGATGAAACTTATGGTGATTTTCAGGAAGAGATGAATATGATTAACAAAGCCTTCTTTGAATGCATGATAGAAGGAGATGCTAAAGGAAGACCATTTACTTTCCCAATTCCAACGATAAATATTACAGATGATTCTGATTGGTCTAATCCAACTCTAGACCCAATGTGGGAAGCTACAGCAAAATATGGATTACCTTACTTTAGTAATTTTGTTAGTTCTGATATGAGCCCAGATGATGTTCGTTCTATGTGCTGCAGATTAAGACTCGACAACAAAGAACTACATAAGAGAGGGGGAGGATTGTTTGGGTCTAATCCATTAACAGGATCTATTGGTGTTGTGACAATTAATCTTCCAAGAATGGGTTATCTTTCCGAGACTAAAGAAGAGTTAAAAGAAAAAATTGGAGAGGCAATGGATTTAGCCAAAGAAAGTCTTGAAATTAAAAGAAAAGTTATTGAAAACTTTATTGAAAAAGGCTTATATCCTTACTCAAAGTTTTATCTTGCTGAAATTAAAAAGATGCGAGGAGAGTATTATGCAAATCACTTTTCAACTATTGGGTTAATCGGAATGAATGAGTGTCTTTTGAATTTTATTGGTAAAAATATTGGATCAGATAAAGGACAAGATTTAGCCCTAGAGATTATGGAATTTATGAGAAAGAAATTAAGAGATTATCAGGAAGAAACTGATAATCTTTATAATCTAGAAGCTACACCAGGAGAAGGGACAAGTTATAGATTAGCCCTAAAAGATAAAAAAGAATTTCCAGATATTATTACAGCAGGAAAAGAAGGAACTCCTTATTACACAAATAGCACCCAGCTTCCTGTAGGATACACAAATGATATCTTTGAAGAGCTGGATCTACAAAATGATCTTCAATGTAAATACACAGGTGGTACAGTAGACCACCTCTTTTTAGGGGAAAAGATAAGTAACATTGAAAATGCTAAGAAATTAATTAAGACTGCTTTTGAAAATTACAGCTTACCTTATATTACTCTAACTCCTACTTTTTCAATTTGTCCTCAACACGGCTATATCCCAGGGGAACACTTTGATTGTCCAAAATGTGTAGTAAAACAACCTTGTGAGGTTTATTCTAGAATTGTTGGATATCTTAGGCCAGTTCAACAATGGAACGATGGAAAACAACAAGAATTTAAAGAAAGAGAAACTTTTGATGTAGAGGGCGAAAAAGAAGAGAAAAAAGAAGAACAAAAAGCTAAGCTAATCAACGACTAAAATAAATAATTATGGAAATTAAAGGTTTGGAGAAATCAACCCTTATTGATTATCCAGATGAATTAGCATGCACTGTCTTTTTAGCAGGATGTAATTTTAGATGCCCCTTTTGCTATAGTAGCGAACTAGTTATTCCAGAAAAAATTGAAAAGCAACCTGAAATAGAAGAAAAAGAGTTTTTTGATTTTTTAGAAAAAAGAAAAGGGTTATTAAAAGGAGTTGTAGTCTGTGGTGGTGAACCTACTATTCATTCAGAATTAAAAGAATTTATTAAAAAAATAAAAGAAAAGGATTACAAGGTAAAACTAGATACAAATGGATCAAATCCAGAAATGATTAAAAAATTAATTGAAGATGATTTATTGGATTACATTGCAATGGATGTTAAGGCTCCAAAAGAAAAGTATAGTAAAGTAACAGGAGTTGATGTAGATCCAGAAAAAATTGAAGAAAGTATTAACCTAATTAAAGAAAGTAATGTAGGACATGAATTTAGAACTACTGTGGTGCCGACTCTGCTTAATAAAGAAGATATTGTAAAAATAGGGAAATGGATAGGGGAAGGAAAGTATTATTTACAAAAATTTAAAGGACAAAAAACATTGGACTCTGACTTTGAAGAGATTGAAGGTTTTACCCCAGAAGAGATGGGGAAAATCAAAAAAGCAGTTTCACCTTTTGTTGATGAATGCCAGATAAGAGGCTGATTGCTTTCAATAAAATATTTCTCTATGCTTGCTTTGTCTTTTTAATCTCAGTTTTTCTCTACGAAATTATTAATTTACCCCAGAATTTAGTTCTGGGGTTTTTTCTTTTTAGTTTCTTTTTATTCTCTTTTCTCTTTTTAATCTTTAAAAAAAGAAAAACTATTTTTATTAAAATTATCTTATTAGTCTTAGCTTTAATTTTTTCTTTTAGTTTTGGGTACTTAATAAGAAGCAAGATTGATAAAAGAATTGAAAGCTCTTTATTTCGAGAAAAAAGCGGAAAATTAGTAGAATTTGTTGGAGTTGTAAGAGATGTAGAGAAAGAAGATAATAAAATTAATTTAGTAGTTAATATTTTTAAAAGGAAGGAAGAGGGTAAGGTTTTAATTACTTTAAGTAGGCTTCCAGAATATGAGTATGGAGACAAGATAAAAGTAAAAGGAAAATTACAAAAACCTCCTAAGTTTGAAGATTTTAATTATAGGAAGCATTTAGAAACTAAAGAAATCTATGGAACTATCTATTATCCTAAAATTGAATTAAAGGCTAAAAATGAAGGAAATTATTTTTATTCAAAAATTTTAGATCTTAAAAATAAATTTAGAGAAGTAATTTATACAAATCTTTCTCCACCCCATAGCACTATCTTAAGAGCAATTTTATTAGGGGACAAGGATAGAATCGAAGGGAAGTTAAGTAAGAAGCTTAATTTTGCAGGAGTTCGTCATATTACTGCAATTTCTGGAATGCACATTTTAATATTAGTTTTAATAATCGGTGGCCTTATAAATTCTAAAAAGAAAGAATTCTTAATATTAACGATTTTTTTACTTTTCTTTTTAACCATGATTGGCTTTCCTGCCTCAGCTATAAGAGCTTCAATTATGATCTTATTAATTAAAATAGCTTCTTTATTTGGAAGGATGAAGGCTCCGCTTCGCTCCCTCTTGTTTGCAGCTGTGCTTATGGTTTCTTTTAATCCACTTCTTTTAAAATATAGTTTAGGTTTTCAGCTATCTTTTTTGGCGGTAATTGGAATAACCTATTTTTCTCCTTTCTTTTTGAATAAGTTTCGTTTTTTACCTGATTTTTTTGAAATTAGAGAAATTTTAGCAATTACTTTATCAGCTCAAACTTTTGTCTTTCCTCTGCTTTTATTTAAGATGGGCTCTGCTTCAATAATTAGTCCTTTGGCTAATATATTAATTGTTCCTTTCTTGCCTTTAATTTTAGGAGCAGGATTTATCTTTATTCTAGTGGGGTCTATTTTGCCTCTTTTGGGGAAAGTTTTATCACTTTTTGTCTATCTATTAGTTGATTATGTAGTTAAGATTGTAAATTTTTGTTCTCAATTTGAATTTTTTGTAGTAAATTACAACCTTTCTCTTTCTTTTTTAGTTTTAACTTATGTAATTTTGGTTTATTTTATTTTTAAAATTAATGAAAGAGAACCACTTTCTTTTTATCCTTACTGATTTTTGGTAAAATAATTAAAGAAATTAAATTAAATCATAAAATTTTATGGATAAAGATAAAAGAGAAAAGGCCTGGGTAATAACAACAGATATGGGCTATGGGCATCAAAGAGCCTCTTATCCGCTCCGAAATTTAGCACCAGACAGTAAGATTATTAGTGCTAATAATTACGAAGAAATCCCAACTGATGATGAAGATACTTGGGAAAGAGGGCAAAAGTTTTATGATTTTGTTTCTAATTTTAAATCAATTCCTTTAATTGGGGATTTGATTTTTGGTGCTTTTGACGTTGTTCAGAAGATACTTCCTTTTTATCCTAAAAGAGACTTAACTAAGCCAAATTTAGTTTTAAAACAATATTATTCTTTAATTTCAAAAGGATGGGGAAAGGATTTAATAGATAGATTAGAAGAAAAGAATTTACCTTTAATTACCACCTTTTTTATTCCTGCTTTTATGGCGGAAGAATTTGATTATGATAATGATATTTATTGTCAGGTTTGTGATACAGATATAGCTAGAATCTGGGCTCCTTTAAATTCTAAAAAAAGCAGAATTAAATATTTTGCTCCTACAGAAAGAGTAAAAGAAAGATTAGAACTATATGGCGTAAATAGCTCTAATATCTATTTAACTGGATTTCCGCTTCCGGAAAGAAACCTAGAACACTTAAAGGAGGATTTAAAGCATAGATTGGTTAATCTAGATCCCAAAGGAAATTATAGAGATCAATATTACGACCTAATTGAATCTAGATTAGGAAATCTTCCTTCAGAGAGTAATCATCCTTTAACTATAATGTTTGCCGTGGGTGGAGCAGGTGCTCAATCTGAAATAGGAGTTCAAATCGTAAAGAATTTAAAAGAAAAGCTTGAAAAAGATGAGCTTAGAATTATCTTAGTAGCAGCTACTCATAAAGATGTAAGGGATCACTTTAGAAAGCAGATTAAAAAGATAGGTATCGAAAAAAATGTTGAAATTCTTTATAAGAAAGATATCAATGATTACTTTGAAGAGTTTAATAAGAGGATAAGAAAAACTGATATACTTTGGACAAAACCGAGTGAATTATCTTTTTATTCCGCACTTGGAATACCTTTGCTTTTAGCTCCGACTATTGGTTCCCAGGAAGACTTTAATAAGAGATGGATTTTAAAATCTGGTTTTGGAAACACTCAAAAGAATCCTCGCTATGCAGACCAATGGTTATTTAATTGGATAGAGAAAGGATATTTTGCAGAATTTGCAATGGAGGGTTTTGTTGAGGGAAGACAAGATGCAGTTAAAAAAATTAAGAAAATTATAGGTTAATGGAAGCAATATTAATAGCTATTTCAGCTTATTTCCTTTTTGCAGTTACTAACTTAATTGACAAATATATTGTTACTCAAGCTGCACCACCTAAAGTATATGCTTTTATAGTTGGTGCTTTTAGTGGTTTGGTTTTACTTTTAGTTCCTTTTGGTTACTTAGAATTTGTTAGTCTTCATCTTACAGCCATTGCCTTATTATCTGGAATTTCTAGAACTTTTGCCTTATTTTTATTATATTTAGCTTTGCAAGAGTTTGATGCTTCAAAGATTGTTCCTGCCGTAGGCGGAGCTTTACCAATTTTCACCTTTATATTCACAAGTATACTTTTTGGATCAATAGAATTGAATTTTTATCATATTGCAGCTTTGGTTTTGTTAATAGGGGGAACGGTTTTAATAACCTTAGAAAAAAAGAAAGAGTTAGTATTTAAAAGCTTGTTTTTAGCAATTTCTGCAGCACTTTTGTTTTCTCTTTCCTTCTTTGGAGCAAAGTTAGTTTATCTTAGTCAGAGTTTTTTGTCTGGCTTTCTTTTAGTATATTCGGGATCTTTTATTGGGGGGTTACTCTTTTTGTTTTCAAAAGATGTAAGAAGAAATCTTTTTTTAAAAAACGGAAGGAAAATGGGGCTTAAAAAGAAGCTTATTATAGTTGGGAATCAGGTATTAGGAGGATCTGGAGCAGTTTTACAAAACTTCGCAATTAATTTAGCTCCTCTTGCCTTTTTGCCTTTAATTAATGCTTTGGAAGGATTTAAATATCTTTTCCTTTTAATTTTAGCAGCTATCTTTTCCTTCAAATTCCCATCTGTTTTAAAGGAAAAATTCAATAAAGAGGTTGCAATTCAAAAATCAGTTGCGGTGGTATTATTAATCAGTGGATTATTCCTATTATTCTTAAATTAATAAATTATGAAAAAAGTGTTTAAGTATTTAATCTTTATTCTAATATTATTCCTTGTCTTACTTTTTACCTATCTTTTTATTGGAAAAGTAAAGCCTAGAGATGTGGAATGGGGAGTTGCTTTTTCCAGCAAGCATGCAAAGGCTTTAGGATTAGACTGGAAAGAAACCTATTCTGCAATTTTAGAAGATTTAAATGCAAAAAATATTAGAGTTATTACGCATTGGGATTGGCTAGAAAAGGAAAAAGATGATTATGACTTTAGTAAAATAGATTGGCAATTAGAAGAAGCTAAAAAAAATAATGCAAAAGTGGTGTTAAATATTGGAATGAAGACTGCTCGCTGGCCGGAATGTCATCTGCCAGATTGGGTTGAAGGAAAAAGTAAAGAGGAACAACAAAAAGAGGTGAAAGAATTAATTACTAAAACTACTAAAAGATACAAAGACAATGAGACTATTAAGGCTTGGCAGGTAGAGAATGAGCCATTTTTCGTTTTTGGAAAATGTCCTTGGTATGACAGAGAGTTTTTAGAAAAAGAAATTAATTTAGTAAGAGAGATTGATGAAAAAGATCGTCCTATAATTATTTCAGAAAGCGGAGAATGGAGTTTTTGGACAAAATCAGCCAAATTAGGGGATATTGTAGGGACAACCCTTTATAAAAAAATGTGGTTTAGTGAGTTTAAAATGTATTACACTTCACCACTTACTCCAATTTTTTACAAAAGAAGAGCAAATTTTATAGATAAGTTTTTTGATAAGGATGTAATTTGTATTGAATTACAAGCTGAACCATGGGGGCCAAAGCTTTTGTATGATACTTCTCTAGAGGAACAAAAAAAGACAATGGACATAGATCAATTTAATAAAATGATTAATTTTGCTAAGAAGGCAGACCTTGATGAGTATTATTTCTGGGGGCCTGAATGGTGGTACTGGATGAAAGAAAAGCATGGACAACCTCAATTTTGGAATAGGGCAAAAACTCTATTTAATTGACTTTTGCCTTTTTTCCTATAATATTGACTTAAAATAAGCTAAAATAAAAGATGATGCTTAGTATAATTATTCCTACCTTAAATGAGGAAAAGTTTTTGGAAAATACCCTAAAAGAAATAGAAAACCAGAATATAGATAATTATGAGGTAATTGTAGCTGATGCAGGATCTGAAGACAATACGATAAAAATAGCAAAAAAGTTTGGATGTAGAATAGTTGAAGGAGGGGTTCCAGCTCGGGGAAGAAATAGTGGAGCAGAGGCAGCTAAAGGAGAGTTACTTCTGTTTTTAGACAGTGATCTTATAAAAATTCCTGGAAAGGCTTTAAAAAAAGGGATTGATGAACTTAAAAAGAAAAAAGTAGATGCTGCAGGTTTTCCAATTAAAGTAGACGGGAATTTGTTTGATAAAGCTTGTTATATCTTTTATAATTTATGGGCAAGGCTTTTCCAATTTATTTCACCTTATGGAGCTCAAGCTATACTTGTTAGAAAAGAATTACACCAAAAAGTAAAAGGTTTTGATGAAAGCATTGATATTGGAGAAGACCATTTTTATATGAGACAGATTGCTAAGATAGGGAAAGTAAGATATCTCCATACGAAACCTCTTCTTTTTTCAGCAAGAAGAATGGAAAAAGAAGGAAGGCTACTTTTGTACTCGAAATTTATTTACACTGGAGCCCATATGACCTTTTTAGGTCCTGTAAAAGACAGCAAAATTTTAAAATATCAATTTGATCATTATCGTGACAAATGAGTTTATATAAACTACCAGAGATAAAAAATCCTTTTAAGAAAAAGAAGAAAAAGAAGAAGGATTCATTACAATTTATTAAAAAGAGAATATTTCTCTTTACTTTTCTAATTGTTCTTTTTTCTTCTTTATTTGGATTTTTAGGAGGTTTGATTTCATTTAATTATTTTACAGAATGGGGAGGAAGCTTATTCTCTGGAGGAGATAATATGATTTTCAGACAATCGAAAGAAGTAGAAAGAATTATTGAAAAGGAAATTCTAAAAAATAAAAATGAGCCAAATCATGAAGAAAGGATTATAAATGTTGTAGAAGAAGCATCTCCTGCAGTTGTGAGTATAATTGTAAGAAAAGAAGTTCCAGTAAGCGGTCAAGTTTATTTAGAGCCATTTCAGGATCTTCCTTTTGAGATTAAAGGACCAGAAGATGGAGAGACTAGAAAAAAGAGAGTAGGATCAGGTTCAGGCTTTATAATTTCTAAAAATGGAATGATTTTAACTAATAAGCACGTAGTAATGGATGAAGAAGCAGAATATTCAGTTCTTTGTAGTGATGGAAGAGAATTTAATGCTAAAGTTTTAGCAAAAGATCCTTTACAAGATTTAGCAATTATTAAAATAGTGGATGATGAGAATAAATTAAATGGTAATTCTCTCCCTGTTTTAAAGTTAGGAGATTCTTCTAACCTTAAAATAGGAGAGACAGTTATCGCAATTGGAAATGCATTGGGAGAATTTCAAAATACTGTAAGTTCAGGAATAATTTCTGGATTAGGAAGAACAATTACAGCTTCAGGTGGAGGAGGATTTGTTGAAACTATTGAAAATGTTATTCAGACTGATGCTGCTATTAATAAGGGAAATTCCGGAGGTCCACTTTTAAATAATGAAGGAGAAGTTGTTGGAATAAACACTGCAGTATCAGTTCAAGGAGAGAATATTGGATTCGCTATTCCAATAAATAGAGCAAAAAGAGATATTAAACAAATCCAAGATACAGGGAAAATCAGTTATGCTTTTCTTGGTGTAAGATATGTTATCATAGATGATGAAGTTAAAGAACTACAGGATTTGAGCGTTGATTATGGTGCTTTGATTGCAGGAGGAGAATCAGAACCTGCTGTTATTGAAGGATCTGCAGCTGATAAAGCAGGATTACAATCAGGCGATATCATTTTAGAATTCGATAATAAAAAAATAACCAAAGATAATTCATTAGCCGAAATAATTAAGGATTATTCACCAGGAGATCAGGTAATTTTAACTGTTCTGAGAGGAGAAAAAGAAGTAAATCTATCTCTAACTTTAGGCGAAAAATCAAGTGAATAACCCTTGATTTTTAAGGTAAAAAATGTTATTAAAAAACTATGCAAGGAGGAAATTTTACAAACAAAAGCCAAGAAGCTTTACTTAAAGCTCAAAACTTGGCCAAAGAAAAAGGACAAAAACAAGTAGATGCTGTACATCTATTACACGCTTTGCTTAATCAAGATGAAAGTATTGTTTTAACTTTGATTGAAAAACTAGGAGTTGATTTGGATGAATTGAAAAATGAAACAGAAGATGCTTTAGGAGGAATTCCAAATGTTGTTACTCCAAGTAAGAATATGGGACAATTTTATCTTACTCAAGATATGGGTAAGGTTTTGGCAAAAGCAAAGCAAGAGTCAATGCAAATGGGAGACAAATTTGTTTCTGTAGAACATTTGTTTTTGGCTTTACTGTCAACAAACACAAACGCAAAGACTATTATTGAAGAAGTTGACGGAGAAGATGGAGAATTAACTTATCAAAATACTAAAGAAGTTTTAAAGGAATTAAGAGGAAATAGAAAAGTGACTGACCCAAGCCCTGAGACAAAATATCAAGCAATTGAAAAATATGCTATTAATTTAACTGAGAAGGCTAAAAAAGGAGACTTAGATCCTGTTATTGGCAGAGAAGATGAAATTAGAAGAATAATGCAGGTTTTATCTAGAAGAAAGAAAAACAACCCAGTCTTAATTGGGGAAGCAGGAGTTGGAAAAACTGCAATAGCTGAAGGATTAGCTAGAAAGATTGCTTCAGGACAAGTTCCAGAAAGTTTAAAAGAGAAGCAATTAATTAGTCTGGATCTTGGCTCAATGGTAGCTGGAACAAGATACAGAGGTGAATTTGAAAAAAGAATTAAGGCTTTACTTAAAGAAGTAAAGGAAGGGCAAGATAAATATTTATTATTTATTGATGAACTTCATACTTTAGTTGGAGCAGGTTCAGCTGAAGGAGCAATTGATGCTTCTAATCTATTAAAACCTGCTTTAGGACAAGGAGAACTTCGTGCTATTGGAGCTACGACCTTAAAAGAGTACCAAAAACATATTGAAGAAGACCAAGCATTAGAGAGAAGATTTCAACCTGTTTATGTTGAAGAACCCTCAATTGATGATACAGTTTCAATTTTAAGAGGAATTAAGGAGAAATATGAATTACATCATGGTGTAAAAATTAAAGACTCTGCTTTAGTTGCTTCAGCAGAATTATCTGCTCGCTATATCAATGATAGGTTTTTACCAGATAAGGCAATTGATTTAATGGATGAAGCAATGAGTCTTTTAAGATTAGAAATTGAATCAGAACCAGCAGATTTAGAAGAATTAAAAAAGAAAATTCAAAAACTAGAAGTTGAAAAACAAGCTATAAAAGAAGAAGATAGCAAAAAAAGTAAAAAAAGATTAGAAGAGATCGAAGAAAAATTAGCCAACCTAAAAGAAGATAGAAAAGAATTAGAAGCTAAGTGGAAATCAGAGAGAGAAACTATTTTAAAAATTAAAAATCTTAAAAAAGAATTAGAAACAGCTCGGTTTGAAGTTGAAAAAGAAGAATCAAGAGCTAATCTTCAAAAAGTAGCTCAAATTAAGTATGGAAAAATTCCTGAATTAGAAAACGAACTCAAAGAAGCAGAAGAAAAATTAACCCGTTTCCAAAAAGAAAGACCAATTTTAAAAGAAGAAGTAACAGAAGAAGATGTAGCTGAAGTAGTTTCAAGATGGACTGGAATTCCAGTTACTCGTCTTCTAGAAGAAGAAGCCAAAAAACTCCAAAGGATGGAAGAAACTCTATCAGAGAGAGTTATTGGGCAGGATGACGCTATTAAAGCGGTTTCTGACGCCATAAGACGGTCTAGAGCAGGAATTGCAGAAGAAGACAAGCCAATGGGTTCATTTATCTTTTTAGGTCCTACAGGCGTAGGAAAGACGGAAACTGCTAAAGCCTTAGCAGAATTCCTCTTTAACGATGAAGATGCAATGATTCGCTTGGATATGTCTGAATACATGGAAAAATATTCTACATCAAAAATGATCGGTTCTCCTCCAGGCTACGTTGGTCATGATGAAGGAGGACAATTAACAGAAAAAGTTAGAAGACGACCTTACTCTGTAGTTCTTTTAGATGAAATTGAAAAAGCACATCCTGAAATCTTTAATATGCTTTTACAGATTTTAGAAGATGGAAGATTAACCGATGCTAAAGGAAGAACAGCTTCCTTTAAGAATGCAATTTTAATTATGACTTCTAACGTTGGGTCAGAGCAAATTGCTCAAATGGGAGAATTAGGATTTTCTGCTAGTGAAGAAGAAAAAGAGAGCTCTGTTAAAGATAAGGTAATGGATTCATTAAAAGAAGAATTCAGACCAGAATTCTTAAATAGAATTGATGACATTATTATCTTTAACCATCTAACTAAAGAACAAATTAAAGAGATTGTAGAATTAGAGCTTGATAAAATAGAAGAGAGATTAGGCAGAAAAGGAATCAGTATTACTTTAACCGAAAAAGTTAAAAAGATACTTGCCAAAGAAGGATTTGATAAAGAGTTAGGAGCTAGACCACTAAAGAGAACTATTCAAAAGATGGTTCTAAACCCACTTGCTATGAAAATTGTAATTGGAGAAGTAGAAGAAGGAGATAATATTAAAGTAGATACTAAAAAAGGAGAATTTACTTTTGAAAAAATTAAGAAAAAGAAGAAAGCTAAAAAGAAAGTTCCGACTTCAGTTTAATTTATGAAAAAACTTATTCTAAAAACGATTGTCATCTTTGTAATTGGTGCAGTAGGAGGTATATTTGCAGACCAGGTTCTTTGGTCTTACTTAGTAGAAAAGCCTCTATTTGAAGAGTACAACCTAGATGATAGGCCTGTTAATATTACGAAAACAGAAAAGATTGTAATTGAGGAAAACACTGCGCTTCAAGAACAAGTTGATAAAGTAAATGATGCAGTAATTAGCATTAAAACTAAAACTCAATCCGGAAGCCTTTTACAAGGTTCCGGATTAGTTTTAACTTCAGATGGTCTAATCGTTACTCTTTCTAAAGTAATACCAAGAAATTCAACCTATAGCTTTATAATCAACGGAAAAGAAATTTCTTATCAGATTCTAAAAAGAGATCCAGAATCTGGTCTAGCTCTAGTAAAATTAGAAAAAGATGATCTGTCTACAGCTGAATTTGGAGAAAATGCAGAACTAGGAGAAAGAGTATTTTTGAGTGCAAAAGTTGGAGTAGAAAAGATTTATACAACAGTAAATCAAGGAATTGTTAAGGCGAAGCCAAATGGTGAGATCCAAACTAACATCTTTGAAGATACTATGATGGAAGGATCTCCACTCTTTAATATTAAAGGGCAAATAGTTGGAATTAATAAAAAGACTTCAAGTGGAAGAGTAGTTTCTATTCCAGTTTCTACTATTCGTGAATTTACTGGGTTTTAATATTTAAATAAGAAGAAAAAAAGAACTCTCTGCTATTTTTGCAGAGAGCTTTTTTATGGAGAGTTGTTTTTTTCTATCATTTGCCTTGTTTTTCGCGAAGTTTTTTCCAAGCTCTATCAACACTTTTGTTTTTATCTATTGATTTGGCAGTTGCTTCGTTTCCTGTTTCTTTATCTTTTACTGTCGTT